>JAYVGH010000090.1:0-22573 GCA_043772435.1 Bacteroidota bacterium | reverse complement strand
GTGCGCTCGCTATGCCCAACCTTATTTTTTATAGTTTCAATTTTTAAAACAAAACCTTGCTCCTGTAAATCTTTTACAATTTGTTTACGGCATGCAAATCTATCCATACCCACATAAATTTGAGCAGCTTCGCTAATTTTTCCATCCTGCGTTAAACCATCTATAGTTGGAAGTTTGTGTTTTTGTCCTAAATTAAAATCATTAATGTCATGAGCCGGTGTTACTTTTAAAGCACCCGTTCCAAAAGCAACATCTACGTATTCGTCAAAAATAATTGGTACTGCTTTATTTATTAATGGAATAATTACTTTTTTTCCTTTTAAGTGTGTATAACGTTCATCAGTTGGGTTAACGCATACGGCAGTATCTGCCATAATAGTTTCCGGGCGGGTTGTAGCTATAGTAATATATCCATCTTCATTTTCAATTTTATAATTTATGTAAACCAACTGCCCGTCTTTTTCTTTAAAAATAACTTCTTCGTCGCTAACGGCGGTCAATCCCTGCGGATCCCAATTTACCATTCTAACACCTCTGTAAATTTTTCCTTTGTTATATAAATCAATAAATACATCTGTAACGGCTTCACTCATGTCGGCATCCATGGTAAATTTTGTCCGGTTCCAATCGCAACTTGCGCCTAATTTTTTAAGCTGTTCTAAAATAATACCGCCATATTTTTCTTTCCAGTCCCAAGCATGTTTTAAAAATTCTTCGCGAGATAAATCTTTTTTATTAATGCCTTTTTCTTTTAATAAAGCAACAACTTTAGCTTCGGTAGCAATGCTTGCATGATCAGTACCCGGAACCCAACAGGCATTAAAACCTAACATACGTGCTCTACGAATTAAAACATCTTGTATGGTATTGTTTAACATGTGGCCCATGTGCAACACGCCTGTAACATTTGGCGGAGGAATAACAATTGTATATGGTACTCTATTATCCGGTGTAGATTTAAAAAATTGTTTTTCTATCCAATACGGATACCATTTGGCTTCGGCTTGAGAAGGATTATATGTTTTATCTATGCTCATGTTAAATAATTAAAAAATATTTTGTTAAATTTCGCAAAATTAATAAAAGTATGGTAGCTGTGAACTATCTTTATGGCACGATATTAGTATTATATTTTTAAACAAAATTATTTTAAACAAATAAAAAACAAAACACATGAAAAAGTTAATTTTTACTTTAGGATTAGTTGCGGGTTTAAGCACTTTAAATTTTGCACAAGATGGTCATAGCGCTAATGATGGTCATAACCACGGGGCAGTGCCTACAGAAACTATGGCTCCAGCTAGTTTAGCTGATATTAAATTGGATAAGCTTGTACATGATTATGGCAATTTAAAACAAGGTGATAATGGTGAGTGTGAATTTAAATTTACAAACAATGGTAAAGAGCCATTAGTAATTACTAATTGTATGGGTAGCTGCGGTTGTACAGTACCACAATGCCCGAAAGAACCAATTTTACCGGGTAAAAGCAGTGTGATTAAAGTAAAATACGATACACAACGTGTAGGTGGTATTTACAAAACAGTTACTGTTAACTCTAACGCTAAAAGCGGTGTTCAAACATTAACTATAAAAGGTAATATTGATGCTAAACCTGTAGAAGTTGCTTTTCCGGCAAACGAAACTCCAAAAGGAGCTCCGGTTGAGAAAAAAGGGTAATAAACATCTAACGCTTTGCTACGCTAAGTGTGAATGTTTAAAAATTTAGACTATTTAAAAAAAATATTATGAAAAAGTTTTTTTCGATATTAATACTACTGTTTGGTTTTGGTTCTTTAACTAATGCTCAAACCAGTATAGTGCCCAATGCAGACCCTAACGCCGCTGATATTAAATTTGAAAGCGAAGTGTTAGATTTTGGTACTATAGATTGGGATGCTAACGGCATTCGTGAATTTAAATTTACCAATGCAGGTAAAACACCACTAACCATTACTTCGGTAACAGGCGAGTGTGGTTGTACTGCAACTACAATTGATGGTAAACCAGGATGGCCTCAAGACCCAATTTTACCCGGAAAAAGTGGTGTAATTAAAATTAAATACGATACTAAGCGCGAAGGCAGATTTGAAAAAAATGTTACTGTAACAAGCAACGCTAAATTTAGTACTGTAAAGGTTCGCATTAAAGGCGAGATAAAAGCTAAGCCCATTACTGAAGAAAAATAATTAATATATTTTTTATAAAATAAAAGCTCCAAATAATTGGAGCTTTTTTTATGAGATTAATTTTTTAACCGGCTAATTTATGTTTCTTAATAACGCTTGCCGAAACAAACACACTCAATTCGTACAACAAATACATGGGCACTGCTACAACCATTTGCGAAGTAACATCAGGGCTGGGTGTAATGATTGCAGCGGCTACTAAAATAACAACCACGGCGTGTTTACGGTATTTACGCATAAATTGTGGTGTAAGTAGCGTTAATCTGGTAAGAAAATAAACTAAAATTGGCATCTCAAAAATAATACCCGAAACAAGTGTCATGGTTGAAATGAGAGAAATATAATCGTCGAACGTATTGTTAGTTTGAACAATACCACTTTTAGAAACCTGGTAATTAATTAAAAAATTGTAACTCATTGGAAAGAGTAAAAAGTAACCAAAAAATATTCCAATAATAAAAAGTAACGAAGCTATAACAACAAATATTTTAACCGGACCCAATTCTTTATCTTTTAATGCCGGTCGAACAAACTTCCATAGCTCCCATAAAATAAACGGAAAACCTAAAATTAATCCCGATAAAAAAGCAATCCACATGTGATTAAAAAATTGTTCGGAGGCACCCAAGGTTTGTAAATGCGGGGTTTTAACGGCCATACACATTACATCGCCCACGCCTATTTTATGTCCTAAATTACAAAGTACGCCATAGGAAATAAAATTTTGTTTTAACGGACCAAATATAATAGTATCGAATAAATAATCGTTTAAACAAAAAGCCGATACACCAAAAATAACTATCACGGCTGCGCAACGCACCAAATGCCAACGTAAAGCTTCTAAATGCCCAAGAAAAGACATTTCGCCCTCTACTGAGTTTTTGTTTTTAGTATTGCCAAAAAATGCCATTTGTTTTGAGGGGTAAATTTACGTTAAAAGAAATGGTAAACAAATTTATTAGCCACAAAGGCACGGAAAACACAAAGTTACACTAATATTTTTTTGACTCGAATTAACATAAATGTACTCGAATAAAATTATTTTAACTTATAATATATTAGTGCTAATTAGTGTCTAAGAATTAATTGAAATTGAGTAACTACAACTAAAGTTACTTTGTGGATTTAATGAAATAATTCCTTTTTTGTTTTCAAAAGAATCACCGTTGGTTTCGCTATCGGCAATGCCATACCAAGGTTCGAGACAAATAAATTTATTGCTGTTTTTTTTAGTCCAGATGCCAAAGTAGGGCCAATTTTTACTTTCAAGTGTTACTTTTTGGTTGCCAATAATTGAACATAAACTTACTTTATTTATTTGCGAATTTTCGAAAACAAGCGCATCGTTATCAAACAAATTGGTGTAGAGTAATAATTTATTTTTATATATTTCTAAATCTATTTTTTCATCTCGAATTAAACCATCGTTTAAAGCACTCATTATAAATTTAGGTTTTTCAAATTTTAAATAATAATCTTCTAAAGTATCATTGCCATTTAATTGGCAACTAAAAGCAGGGTGCGCGCCTACACTAAAATACAATTGGTTTTGTGAAGGATTATTTACAGAATAACTTATGGTTAATTTATTTTTGATTAACTCATAATGTATTTGAAAAGTAAAATCGAATGGGTAATTTTTTTTTGTATCGGAAGATGATTTTAACTCAAATGTACAAGCGTTTTTGGTAGATGAAATCAATGTAAAAATAATATCGCGTGCAAAACCATGTTGTTTTAATTCATACGTGTTATTTTTAAAACTATACGTATTGTTTTTTAATTTACCTACAATGGGGAATAAAACGGGGGAATAACGTTGCCACTCGCTTTGAGCCTGCCACATAAATTCGGTTTGATTTTTATCTAAAATGCTACACAATTCTGCACCAAAATGATTGATTATAATTGTAAGGTTTTGAGAGGATAAAGCGGTTTGCATACTTGTAAGCCGTTAGTATATTTTTTTACAAAAAAATTACTCCTTGAATAGCCGAAGCTTTTTTGTAAATATCCATAATTTCGTCAATATTAATTACTACCACTTTTGCCGTTACACTGGTATATCGTCCATTAGTACTTTCCTTAATATGTATATCCGCGTCGGCATCAAATAAATTTTCAACCAATGCAATTTTACGATTTTCGCTTTCAACAATAAATTTGTACATATACACGCTTGGAAAAGTAGTATTATCTACTATTCTTTCTTTTAAGCCGGCGAGTTCTTCTTCGGTCATAACATTAATTTTGAGAAGTAATGATTGTAAATAAGTACCATGCCAAAAATGATTAATAATGCACCGGTTATTCTATTGATTGTTTGCATAATTTTATCGGTTAAAAATTGTTTTAATCGGGTTGAAGCTGATATTTTTCCAAATTCAACTAATAGTACCAAACCCAACGTAATTCCAAAATAAATTATCATTTTAATTACAGAATAATTTAATGTTTTACTAACGGCTGTAACATTGGTTAGCCATATTACCCAAACTGCAGGATTTAAAATATTTAAAAAAAAGCCTTTTAATAACATTATTTTAGTGGATGGCTGTTTAATAATTAGTAGCTCTTCGTTATCTTTTACTAAGGGTTTTCTAAAATACAAAGCTCCAAAAATAATTAATAAAATTCCGGCCAAAATGCCCATAAAGCGTTGATTTTTTTCGTCTTGAATATAATTAGTGGCGCCATAATGCACCAATAAAATAACGATGATGCACAATAAAAAATCGCTGATAACAACACCAACAGCTAATATAGAACCCGCTCTATACCCATATTTAATACCAATATTTATTAAAGCGAAAAAAGCAGGTCCAAACGAAAAGGTAAGGAAAAGTACAATTAATAAGGTTTGAGATATTAAACTTAAAATCAATTTTTTATTATTTTTTTGTTTCTAAAAATGCCAGCCATTCGTTTAAATGTTTGCCTTTTAATACTCGCGGAAATTTACTTTGACCGCCTAATTTATTTTTGCTTGCTAAAAAATCAATAAAGGTTTGATTTGGTAAAATGGTTACAAAAATATCTTTTAAAGCGTGCGTACGTTCCACCGCGTAATCATCGTTTAACGTTTTTAGATGTTGATCTAATTTTTCTTTTACACAATTTTGATCTATTTCCTTATCGCAACCCACATACCAATTGTGTGCAAACAAGCCTTGGTAGGGCATACCAACCACGCAGTATTCGTTAATATTAATTCCTAAGTCCGAAGACGTTAGTTTAATAGCTTGGTTCATATTATCTACACTTAAATGCTCACCGCACAAACTTAAAAAATGCTTGGTACGACCTGTAATAATAATTTCGCAACGTTTTAAATGAGTAAATTTAATAGTATCTCCAACTAAATAACGCCAAGCGCCTGCACTGTTGCTAACTAAAAGAGCGTATTCTTTACTTACCTCCACATCATTTAAAGTAAGTGCTTTTGCATTGGGTTTTATATTTCCATCCGCGTCAAAATTATCATCGTTAAAGGGAACAAATTCAAAAAATAATTTATTGTCGGTCATTAATTTCATGCCTTGCTGTGGGTTTGGTCGCTCTTGATAGGCGAAAAAACCTTCGCTAGCCATGTAGGTATCTAAATATATTAGCGGTTTAGCGCACAAAGCGTCAATACTTTGTTTGTAGGGATGAATGGCAACACCACCGTGCACAAACACCGCTAAGTTGGGCCAAATATCGTGTATGTTTTTTACATTATACTGTTTAATAATACGTTCAAATACAATTTGTATCCAAGCGGGAACTCCACAAATAAAGCCCACATTCCATGATTTAGCATTATCTACAATTTCTTTTAGTTTACTTTCCCAACTAGGTAGCGAACGAATATCGGGACCCGGTAAAGTAAAATTTTGAAACCAACGAGGTTGATTACCTGTAGTAATACCGCTTAAATCGCCACTAAAATAAGAGCCGTTGTAGTTTAAATTTGTGCTTCCACCTACAAATAAAATTTCGGTTTCGTATTGTTCTTTCTCAAAATTAAAATGTTTTGTAGCTACAATTTGTTTAAACGTTCCTTTTTGTACCGATTTTAAAAAATCTTTTGTAACGGGAATATGCTTGCTAGCCGATTCGGAAGTACCCGAACTTAACGCGAAATAATTTATTTTTCCCGGCCAGGTAACATCGCGTTCGCCTTTTAAAGCCCTGTGCCACCATGCATCAAAAATACTTTGGTAATCGTAAATAGGAATATTTTTTTGAAATAATTTTATAGGGTCTTCTTGTAATAAAATTTCGGTAAAATTATAATTTGTTCCAAAGGCTGTAAACTGTGCTTTAGCAAGCAACTTTTGTAATTGCTTAACTTGTTGTTTATACACATTTTTTCGGGCGGGAATACGCGAACGAATGTTTATTGCACCTTTTATAATTGAACCTAAAACAGCCATTTTATATACGTTTTTAGTTATTAGTTTTAAATGTTTAAAATTATAATTCTGATTATTTTTTATTAAAAACTAACCAATAAAAATTAAAAACTATTTTAAATATCTAAAATCCTGATTATTTTTTATTTGTTTAATAGAGTGGTAAATTAATTTTATAACCTCTTCAACATCTTGTTTATTTACACTTTCAACCGTAGTGTGCATGTAACGCAATGGTAAAGATATTAATGCAGAGGCAACCCCATCAGCAGAAAACGCAAACGCGTCTGTATCTGTTCCGGTTACTCTGGCAGCCGCCAATCTTTGAAAAGCGATTTTATTTTTTGTGGCCGTTTCAATAATTAATTTAAGTAAATTATTTTGTACTGCCGGAGCATAACTTAATACCGGGCCTTTACCACACGCTAAATCACCGCTCATAATTTTATTCATCATTGGGGTTTGCGTATCGTGGCACACATCGGTAACAATAGCTACATTGGGTTTTATTTTACGGGCAATCATAGTAGCTCCATTAAGACCAACTTCTTCTTGAACTGAATTTACAATGTACAAGCCAAAAGGTAATTTATCTTTATTTTCTTTTAACAAACGTGCTACTTCAGCAATCATAAAGCCACCAATGCGATTATCTAAAGCACGGCCCGTGTAATAACGGTTATTTAATTCCATTAATTCATCCTCGTAAGTAATTACACAACCAACGTGTACACCTAATTCTTCAACTTCTTTATCACTCTTACAACCTAAATCTAAAAAAATATTTTTTAAAGTTGGCGTTTCTTCTTTACCGGGTTCGCGCACGTGTATGGCAGGCCAGCCAAATACAGCTTTAACAATACCTTTATCTGTATGAATGTTTACCCGCTTTGAAGGTGCAATTTGATGATCGCTACCCCCATTACGACATAGGTATATAAAGCCTTCTTTAGTAATATAATGCACAAACCAACTAATTTCATCAGCATGCGCTTCAATAACAACTTTGTATTCGGCAGTTGGATTTATAACGCCAACCACAGTTCCGTAAGTATCTACAAAGTGTTCATCAATATACGGTTTTAAATAATTTAGCCAAACTTTTTGCCCGGCGCTTTCAAAACCAGTAGGTGAATTAGTATTTAAATACTCATACAAAAATTTTGTAGAGTTTGGATTAAGAATAGATTTAACTTTTTTATCCTTAACATCTTTACTTTTTGCCATATAATTTAATTTAAAAATCTTAAATTAACGAAAAATAAATTGAAAATGAAAGGGATTTTTCTTTAAACAAATGATAAAAATATAATAAAATAATTTAGCTTTAGGTTGAAAAAAAGCGATCCGTAAAGACCGCTTTAGATGTTTTCACAACGGAATAATCCTTATTGTGATTTGCTTCAAAATGTGATACAAATATATAAAATAATTTGATATGAAAAAAATATTAGGACTGGATTTAGGAACAACATCAATTGGATGGGCAATAGTTAATGAAGCTGATAGTGACAAAGAAAGGTCTGAGATAATAAAACTGGGAGTAAGAGTAAATCCTTTAACAGTTGATGAACAAACTAATTTTGAAAAAGGCAAAAGTATTACTACAAACGCAGATAGGACATTAAAACGAAGTATGCGTAGAAATTTGCAACGTTTTAAGTTAAGAAAAGAGAACTTAATTGAGATACTTAACGAAAAGAAATTTATAACAAGTGAGTCATTATTATCTGAAAATGGTAATAAATCAACTTTTGAAACCTATCGTTTAAGAGCAAAGGCAGCTATTGAACAAATATCACTTGAAGAATTTGCACGAGTTTTATTAATGATAAATAAAAAACGTGGTTACAAAAGTAGTCGTAAAGCTAAATCCCAAGACGAAGGTCAGCTAATTGACGGAATGGAAATAGCAAAAAAATTGTATAACGAGAAAATAACTCCTGGACAATTTGTACTTGAATTATTAAAAGAAGGAAAAAAATACATTCCGGATTTTTATCGCTCAGATTTACAAGCCGAATTTGATAAAATTTTTGATAAACAACTATTGTTTCATTCAAATATTCTTTCACTTGAATTAAAAGCAGAGTTACAAGGCAAAAAACGTGATGCAGTTTGGGCAATTTGTGCAAAAACTTTTAAAGATAAAGGAGTTGAACTAATTGGTACTAAAAGACAAGGTAAAACTTCGGAACAAAAAAATGAAAACTACAGTTGGAGGGTAAAAGGGTTATCTGAAAAATTAGATTTAGAACAATTTGTTGTTGTGTTACAGCAAATAAATATGCAAATAAACAGTTCAAGTGGCTACTTAGGCTCTATTAGCGACAGAAGTAAAGAACTATATTTTAATAAAGAAACTGTTGGGCAATATCTAATGAGACAACTAGATGAAAATGCACATACGAAATTAAAAAATCAAGTTTTTTATCGACAAGATTATTTAGATGAATTTAATACAATATGGGAAACACAAGCAAAATTTCATAAAGTATTATCTGATGAATTGAAATCTGAAATACGTGATGTTATTATATTTTACCAAAGAAGATTAAAAAGTCAAAAGGGATTAGTAAGCTTTTGTGAATTTGAAAATAGACAAATAGAAATACTAATTGATGGCGATAAGAAAACAAAGACAGTAGGTAATAAAGTTTGTCCTAAATCTTCTCCTTTGTTTCAAGAATTTAAAATTTGGCAAATTCTAAATAATATCCAAGTTATTGAAAAATCTACAAATGCTAAGCATAACTTAGAGCAAGAGCAAAAAGAAATTTTATTTAAAGAATTAAAATTAAAAGATAAACTAACCAAAACGGAAGCGTTAAAATTACTTTACGAAAATCCTAAAGAATTAGATTTAAACTTTAAGGACATTGAAGGCAATAGAAGCCAATCAGCATTATATAAAGCTTTTGCAGATATTATAGAGCTGAGTGGACATGGCGAATATGATTTTTCAAAAATGAATTCAAGCGAAGTTATAGAAATTGTAAAATCAATATTTAATGGCTTAGGTTGCAATACAGATATATTAGAATTCAATTCTAATATTGAAGGAGATGCGTTTGAAAAACAACCCGCTTATCAATTATGGCATTTATTATATTCGTTTGAAGGAGATAACTCAAATACGGGGGATGAAAAATTAATACAAAAACTAAAAGAAAATTTCGGTTTTGAAAAAGAATATGCAATTTTAATAGCAAACATTAGCTTTCAACCCGAATACGGAAGTTTAAGCACAAAAGCCATTCGCAAAATATTACCACATTTAAAAGAAGGTAATGAGTTTAGCGTAGCATGTTTTAATGCAGGATATAAGCATTCTAAAAATTCATTAACTAAAGAAGAGAAAGATAAAAAGATTTTAAAAAGCAAGCTCGATATTTTACCTAAAAACAGTTTACGTAATCCTGTGGTTGAAAAAATATTAAACCAGATGATTAATGTTGTTAACACTGTTATTGATACTTACGGAAAACCCGATGAAATTAGAATTGAATTAGCTCGCGAATTAAAGAAAAGCGCAAAAGAACGTGAGGAATTAACTAGTGCGGTTGCAAAGAACACACTTGAACACGAAAAGTACAGAGCTATTTTACAAAAAGATTTTGGCTTGAATCATATTAGTCGTAATGATATCATACGTTATAAATTATATTTAGAATTGGAGCATAATGGTTACAAAACCCTTTATTCTAATACCTATATAGAACCAAATAAATTATTTAGCAAAGAATTTGATATTGAACATATTATTCCTCAATCACGATTATTTGACGATTCATTTTCCAATAAAACGCTTGAAAGTAGAAGCGTTAATATAGAAAAAGCAAACGAAACAGCCTATGATTATATTCATGCAAAGCAAGGAGAGAAAGGCTTAAAAGATTATGTTACTAGAATTGAAGATTTGTGTAAAGCCTTTAAAATTTCAAAAACTAAATACAATAAATTAAAAATGGCAGGCTCTGAAATTCCTAATGATTTTATTGCTCGTGATTTAAGAGACACACAATACATTGCAAAAAAGGCAAAATCAATTTTAGAAGATTTAGTTAAGGATGTTGTTTCAACAAGTGGTATGGTAACAGATAGATTGAGACAAGATTGGCAATTAATTGATGTGATGCAAGAGTTAAATTGGGATAAATATAATAAACTAGGATTAACAGAAGTTATTGAAAATCGTGAAGGGCATAAAATCAACCGTATTAAAGATTGGACAAAACGAAATGACCACCGCCATCATGCAATGGATGCTCTCACAATTGCATTTACAAAAAGAAGTCATATACAATACTTAAATAATTTAAATGCTAGAAGTGATAAATCTGGAAGTATATATGGAATTGAAATTAAAGAACTGTATCGCGACGAAAAAAATAAATTAAAGTTCAAGCCACCTATACCAATAGATGATTTTAGAGCAGAAGCAAAAAAACATTTAGAAAACACTTTAGTTTCCATTAAAGCAAAAAATAAAGTAACAACCATTAATATAAACACTACTAAAAAACAAGGCGGTATAAATAAAAAGAAACAGTTAACACCTCGTGGGCAATTACATTTAGAAACTATTTACGGAAGCATACAACAATATGTAACTAAAGAGGAAAAAGTAGGGGCTAACTTTAATGAAGAACTTATAAAAACAGTAGCTAATAAAAAATACCGTGAAGCTTTATTAAAAAGGCTAGAGGAATTTGATAATGATCCTAAAAAAGCATTTACAGCCAAAAATAGTTTAGATAAAAACCCATTATACTTTGATATTTTGCAAACTTATAAAGTACCTGTTAAAGTTAAAACGGTTGCTTTAGAAACAATTTATATAATAAGGAAAGACATAACGCCTGAATTAAAAATTGAAAAAGTAATTGACCCTAAAATAAGAGAGGTATTAAATGCTAGGTTAAAAGAATATAATAATGATAGCAAAAAAGCTTTCGTCAATTTAGATGAAAATCCTATTTGGCTAAATAAAGAAAAAGGCATTTCAATTAAACGAGTTGCTATAACTGGTATAAACAATGCCCAAGCCTTACATAGTAAAAAAGACAAAGAAGGTAATTTAGTATTAGATAATGATGGCAATGGTATACCTGTAGATTTTGTAAATACCGGCAATAACCACCATGTAGCAATTTATAAAGATGAAAATGGAGATTTACAAGAGAATGTAGTTTCATTTTTTGATGCGACAACTCGTGTAAATTTAGGTTTACCGGTAATCGATAAAATTTATAAAGAAAAAGAAGGTTGGCAATTTTTATTTAGCATGAAACAAAATGAATATTTTGTTTTTGCAAACGATCAAACTGGATTTATTCCTAAAGATATTGATTTATTAAACCCTGAAAACTATTATTTAATTAGCCCTAATTTATTTAGAGTACAAAAAATATCAACTAAAAATTATGTTTTTAATCATCATTTAGAAACTACTGCTGTAACTGGAGAAACTTTAAAAAATAAAAAACAACTCTCCAATATTTCCTATCGTTTCATTCAAAGCTTAACCCCTATAAAAGATATAATAAAAGTTCGTATTAATCATATTGGTCAAATTGTTTCAATAGGTGAATATTAAATAAAATAGGAAAATGATAAAACGCACACTCTACTTCGGCAACCCATCTTATTTGAGTGTAAAAAATGCTCAGTTAATTATTCGTTTGCCCGAAGTAGAAAAAAACGATTTATTACCAACCGAATTTAAACGAGATGCTTTAGCTACTATACCGGTAGAAGATATTGGCATTGTAGTAATAGATAATCCACAAATAACTTTAACTAGTGGCTTGTTACAAGCCTTACAAGAAAATAACGTAGCAGTAATTATTTGTGATTACCGCCACATGCCACAAAGTTTATTATTACCCATAGAGGGTAATAGCATACAACAAGAGCGCTACGATGCGCAATTAGCAGCCAGCGAGCCGTTAAAAAAACAATTGTGGCAACAAACCATTATACAAAAAATAAAAAATCAAGCGGCGGCTTTAAATAGTTTAGAGTTACAAGCCGATTATTTAATTCCGTTACATCGCAACGTAAAAAGTGGCGATACAGATAACTGCGAGGCAACCGCCGCTGTGTATTATTGGCAAACTATTTTTAGGCATGTAAACGGTTTTGTTCGCCATCGCGAAGGGCCACCGCCCAATAATTTTTTAAATTATGGTTACGCCATTTTGCGAGCCACTATGGCGCGCAGCATTGTAGCCGCGGGCTTACTCCCTACCCTTGGTATTTTTCATCGCAACCGCTATAACGCATATTGTTTAGCGGATGATTTAATGGAACCTTACCGCCCTTATGTTGATCAAATAGTGCATCAAATGGTGGCCGAAATGGGCATAACAGATGAAATGACTAAAGAGCACAAAGCCATTTTATTAAAAATACCCGCTATTGATGTAACTATTGATGGCGAAAAAAGCCCTTTAATGTTAGCAACACAGCGCACTGCCGTTAGTATTGTAAAATGTTTTAATGGCGAACAACGTAAAATACTGTACCCTGAACTTTAGAAGAGTAAACGCTTCTCGACTACGCTCGAAGTGACCTGAAATTTTAATACAAACACCATGAACCTAAACACCGAACGCTTAAACGCCTACCGAGTTATGTGGACATTAGTAATGTATGATTTACCAACCGAAACCAAAAAGGAACGAAAAGCGGCAGCGCGTTTTCGTAAAGATTTAATGCAAGATGGTTTCAGCATGTTTCAGTTTAGTATGTATGTGCGCCATAGCGCCAGCAGCGAAAATGCCGATGTGCATAAACGCCGGGTAAAAACATTACTTCCCGAACATGGTAAAGTGGGTATTTTACAAATTACAGATAAACAATTTGGACAAATTGAACTGTTTTACGGGTCAAAAAAACAGGATTTGCCGGATGTTCCACAGCAGTTGGAGCTTTTTTAGTTGTTCTGTTATTGCGAGCACGCTTTTTTGGCCTGAGAAGCAATTTTAAACATACGTTTAAAAGATAAATGTGAGATTGCTTTGTACCTCGCAATGACGAAAGCATTATGAAATGGACAAATAGAAACAAAAAATCCAGCTCGTGGCTGGATAATTGTTTGATAAAACCTCATTTTTCTTATCGATAAAACAACTTCAAACCCTTGATTTTGTTGAGATTTTTGACCTACCTGTTTTTATCAATAAGTCAAAGATACATTTTGAAAGCAAATCACAACTTATGCGTCAGGCTAACGGACGACCTGCCAGTTTTTATCAATAAGTCAAAGATACATTTTGAAAGCAAATCACAACTTAATTGAAAAACATGGAGAATAACGAAAAGTTGTAAACACTATGAACGAAAAAATCCTTATTTTATACGTTAAACAACATGCTTAAGTCAAATTTTTTCATTCCTATTCTTTAATTAAAACTACACTTTTTTATCAACTTAAAAAAATATTACTTTTTTTCCTTTTTCCAAATCTTATACTCGTCCTGCTGTTCGGGTTTAAAGGCAGGGCTGCGGCGCAAAGGTTCGCAAGGTTTTAACGTGGCGTAACAATTGGCAGGTAATTTTTGGTAGAGGGCTGTGCCTTTAGTTTTCCAGGCAATCATTTCATCACTTACCTCTTTTACTATTTTTGCAGGATTGCCAACCACTACTTTTCGTTTATCAATTTTTGTTTCAGCGGGTACAAAGCACAAAGCACCTATAATACATTCATCTCCAATTTCAACATCATCCATAATTACACTATTCATACCAATTAAACAATTTTTACCTAAAGTAGCGCCGTGTATAATTGCGCCGTGCCCAACATGAGCGCCTTGTTTTAATAAAACGGTTGCGCCAGGAAACATATGTATTGTACAGTTTTCTTGTACATTACACCCATCTTCAATAATTATTTGTCCCCAATCTCCTCTAATGGCCGCACCCGGTCCAATGTACACATCTTTACCAATGGTAACATTTCCAGTTACAGTAGCGTTTGGATGGATAAAAGCTGTTTTATCAATAACCGGTTTGTAACCGTTAAATTCGAAAATATTTGCCATAATAATATATTTAATTTATTTTAATAATTTACAATTTAAAGATTTATAATTTATGATAAAACTATAAAAAATTATGATTTTATAATACGTTGTTTTAATTTTTGTGCGGGATTGCCTTGGTAAATCCAATAGGCTTCGAGGCTTGAAGTAGCAACACTTCCAACTGTTAATAAACTATGACTACCCATACGTACACCCGGACAAATTACGGTTTGTGCGCCTGCCCATGAGCCTTCGTCTAATGTAATGGCGCCCACCATTAAATCGAAAGAAGCCCGTTTATAATTATGATTACCACACAACAGCATAGCACCTTGCGAAATACAAGCGTTACTTTTTACGGTAACAATTGCTAAATTATCTATCCATACATTTTCACCAATCCACACATTGTCTCCTATTATTAATTTCCAGGGGTATTTTATTGAAACGTATGGTTTTATAATTAAACCTTTACCAATTTTTGCTCCAAATAATCGTAATAAAAAACGTTTAAATCCGTAAAACGGAAACGATGATTTAAAATAAATTTTGCTAACGATGTACCACATAGCACGCTTAAATGCAGTGCCACCCGGCTTATACCACTCGTTATTAAAGGTTGATAAATCAGTTGTTAATTGACTCATAAAATAAATTTTTATAGGCGTTAATATTTTCGGCAATATTTATTTTTTTACTTATATATTCAATTGCCGAGTTGCTTTTTTGATTATACTCGTGTTGATTTAATTTTAAAAATTCAATTAATTTATTTGTAAACTCTTGTTTGTTGTTTAAAGGTATCGCGTATCCCGCATTATTATTTCCGCAATCGTTCCAAGGTGTTTGATCACTTATTAATACGGGGCATCCGCTTAATAAACTTTCAACGATGGAGTGTCCAAAATTTTCGTTTAAAGTTGGTAAAAATAAAAAATGATAGTTACAAATTGTATTTTGAACTTGATGAAATTGCAATTCGCCTTTATGTTTTACCGTAATATTTTTTGGGAGTTGGTTAATAATTTTTAAACACTCATTCCAATAATCTTCAACTTCAATATTTCCAAAAATATCATAATTCACGTTATATTCTAACGGAATAGATTGAAGCACTTGTAGCGCGAAATGTAAATTTTTTACAGGCGAAATGCGTGATAAAAAAAATAAATTTACTTGATTTGCTTCCTTAATTTTAGAAACATTTAACGGTATGGCCGCATTTACATTTGGTGCAATTTTTATTGTAGCCGATTTATATTTTAAAAGTATATCGTTTTTTTCTGGCGCGTTGGTGGCATGAAAAACAATATTTTTATGCCAACCTAAAGTTCGAGATAATATAATAAAAACATTTTTTTTAAAAGACTTTAAACTTAAAGCTCCTTTGCTTAGCATACCCCGTGGCGCTAATAAAATAGGAGTATTTTTAAAGATATTTTTACGAAGTTTTATAATATTTATAGAAAAATTAAAAGACCAAAAACTATTTAAATAAATTAAATTTGGATTAATTTGGTTTAATAACTTAAACATATTTTTTGAAATTAAGAATTTAGAGTCAAAATAAAAATAATTTACATCATCTTTAATAAATAATTTGTTTGCTTCAATATTCTGATACTCTTTTTGCGAACCTAAATCTTTATTAGTTGTAATAATATAAAATTCAAAATCGTTTTTTAATAAGTTAACCAACGAGTAAATTGATCGAACAGGACCACCTGCTTTGGTACCTGGTAAAAACCAATCAATTAAAATAGCTATTTTAGGTTTATTCAAAGATTAGTTTAAAAATTTTATTGTTACAACACCCTTCTACTTCTCTTAAGGTAACAGTTTAAAGTAACGCTACCCATCTAATTTATTTTGTTTTAACCAATTATTTAAAACAACTAAATGCCAAATACGGCTCCAAGTTACAGTTTTATCATTTGCTAAAAAGCGTAGCCATAAATTTTGTATATTTTGTTTAATACAAAAATCGTAATTACTAAATTCTAAAATATTTTTTTCGCAAAAAGTTTTTAAATCATTTTTTAACCATTGTTGCCATGGAAGCGTAAAACCCATTTTTGGTCTATTAATAATTTCGCTTGGCAATAAATCGCCCAAACTATCCGTTAAAAGTTTTTTTGGTGTATGTGGGTATTTATGTTCGTCGTTTACACTCAACACAAATTCAATTAATTTATAATCCAAAAAAGGTTCGCGTACTTCTAAAGCAACAGCCATACTCATTTGATCGGTATCACGTAATAAAATATTTTGTAAATACGTATTAATCTCAGCCAAACTGACAGCACTTAATAATTGATTTTTGTGTTGCGGGATAACTGAAATAATTTTTTCTATTTCGGTAAAAGCATTAATATTGTTAAGTAGTTGAGCTAATTCTTTTTTTGTAAAAATGCTTCTACTTAGTGGATACGCTGAATTAAAATTTATATTTTTTTCACTTAACAACTCCGCAATTTTATTTCCGCTTATAGATTTTTTTTTCTGTTGAATGAGTGTTCCTACAATTTTTTTACCAAATTGTGGAACTGCGTTTAACCAAGCTTTTTTTTGAAGTTGATGCATACGTTTAAATACATCGTAACCTGCAAATAATTCATCGCCCCCTATACCGCTTAATGCAACTGTAATGCCGGCTTGTTTTGTGGCTTTGCTAACAATATAAGTGTTTGGTCCGTCGCCTGTGGGATGATCGATAGCGTCTAAAGCCTCGGGTAATTGTTTTAAAAAATCGGCAGGTGTTAATTTAATTTCGTGATGTTGGGTATTAAATTTTTTTGCAATTAATTGAGCGTATTTACTTTCAGAAAATTCACTTTCATCAAAATTAATATTAAATGTCTGTATTTTTTCGGTACTTACTTTACTCATTAAACCTACAACGGCACTGGAGTCAATTCCTCCAGACAAAAACGCGCCGAATGGCACGTCGGTAACTAAACGTTTTTGAACCGAATGCGTTAATAATTCGTTTACATTATTACATATTTGAGAATAACTTAAATTGTTACCAGCCACCGAAATTTTATTTATATCGTAATACTTTGTAATGGTTGCTTTTGAATCGGCATATTCTAAATAATGCCCTGGCATAAGCATTTTAATACCTTTAACAATTGTATTAGGCGCAAATACTGTTTGATACATTACATATTCAGCCAACACACTTTTATTTATTGAAAATGTTTTTATACGCGAATGAATTATTGGGCGTACTTCGCTCGAAAACATAAAACCTTCGTCACCGTAATAATAATAAAGAGGCTTAACCCCTACTCTATCACGCGCAATAAATAGCTTATTTGTTTCTTTATCAAAAATTGCAAAAGCATACATACCGTTAAAGTATTGCAAACATTGGTTTCCCCAACGTATGTATGCCGCCAATATCACTTCCGTATCGCTGTTAGTTTTAAAAAAATAAGGCGTTTGTTCAGAACCTTTAGCACTGCGTTGTAGTTCTAATTTCAACTCTTTGTAATTATATAATTCTCCATTATAAATAATTATATAACGCTTATCATTGGAAATAAAAGGTTGGTTACTTTCAGAACTTAAATCTATTATGGATAAACGACGGTGCCCTAAACTAATTAATTCATTACTCCAAATACTATCATTATCAGGACCTCTATGAGCTAAGCGGGCATTCATTTTTTGAACAATTGAATTTTTTTGTTCAGTAGAAAATGTTTGAGAAATAAATCCGTTTACACCGCACATATTTATAAATCAATTGATTTTAAAAATTGTTTGCTCGCTATCATTAATTTAATTCCTTCTTCAACCGTAATTAATTTTTTATTTAAAATTTCTTTCATCTTCGTATTATCGGGTTGGCGACGTGTCATATCTCCATCTTTTAAAGGTGGTAAAAACACAATTTTAGAAGTTGAATTTGTAATGTTTATTACAAGTTCCGCTAATTCTTTAATGGTTAATACTTCTTCATTACCAATATTTATAACATCATTTACTAATAATTTTTGTTCAAATATTTTATTACAAACTTCAACGTTATCATCAACGTAAGTAAATGTTCGTGTTTGAGAGCCATCGCCATAAACAGTTATATCTTTATTTTTTAATGCCAAACCTAAAAAGCGAGCAATAACAAAATCGGTACTTTGATTAGGCCCGTATGTATTAAAAAACCTAAAAATAGTAAATGGTAAGCGATAGGCTTGCCAGTAACTTCTAAAAAAACTTTCACCCACATTTTTAACAACAGCATAAGGCACGCGCGAATTTAGAGGTGTATCATGTTCATGTTGTGGTAACTGAACCGGCTCACCATATACTTCGGAACTTGAAGCGAAATATACATGCTGTACCGATGAATTTTTTGAAAGATTTAAAATATTTTTTATGCCGTCAATATCATTTAAAACCGCTATTGGATTATTTTGAGTACGCTGTACGCCAACAACAGCGGCATAATGAAACACAAAATGAAAATTATAGGAATGCATAATAGTAGAAATATCGGAATAGTTATTTACATCGGCATTAATAAATTTCCAAGTTTTAATATCTTGTGATGGTAATTTAAAAATGAAACCTGTAGAAAGGTTATCAACGATTACAACGTAATTATCCGGATTTAAAAGCAGTTTATAAACTAAAGCGCTTCCAACATTACCCGCTCCTCCTGTTACTAATATTTTATTTTTTCCTAAAATCATTTTTAAAGTGTGTTATAGTATTGCACCAATCGCTAACCGTAATTTTTTGAGCTAATGTGTGACTATGTTTTGACATTGAATTTAATTGTTCTACGTCTAAACTAATTATTTTTTTTAAACTATTTTTTAAATCATTCTCATTATTATGATTAAATAAATATCCATTTTTATTCTCTTCTAAAAAAGTTTCTTTAGCGCCTACTGCTTCGCTTAAAATAAGTGGGAATCCAGAAGCTGCATATTCTTGTACTACAACACCCCAGGGCTCGAATTTACTTGGTAAAATAAAAACGCCGCATTGTTGTAAGATGGGCTCCAAATCTGAAGGTTGTACAAAACCAAAGTGTTTTATTTTGTGATGCTTTATGGGCTCTAAACTTCCCGTGCCCAAGCACCACAATTCCCAATCGTTTGGGTGTTCTTTCTGTAATTTTATAAATGCTTGCCACAATTCTGTAATTCCTTTAAAATCGTAATATCTGCCTACGTATAAAAAACGTTTGGGAAAATAAGTTTTTTTAATTTCGATGGAATTAATGCAAACAGAATTAAATTTTTCTAAATCACAACAGTAAAAACCTGTTTTAATAGTTGAAGGTAAAAACCCTAATTTTGTAACATACTTAACTTGCGCATTGCCTGGTACCCATGCATTTGAAAATATTTTTAATAAATAAAAACGACTCAGCATACTGGCTAATTTTTGTTTTAGCGAACCTGTGTAATGAGTATCACAAGTTATAACCGTTGGAATTTTATTAAAATAAGGTTTAGTTAATTTTAAATAATCCTTATCAATCCATCCACTACAAATTATAATATCGGGGTTTATATTAGCAATTAATTCCTTTAATTGGGTTAAGTTATATTTATTTTTTTCATAAATTTTTATGCTATCAGGAATATCAAATTTAAAAGGTGCTTCTTTATTTACAGGCCATCTGATTATATGAACATTTTCTGTTACAGATAAACGCTTACAACAGTTTAAAAAATAATCAGCTATTTCTGTATATAAAAATAAAACTATCATTTTTTAGAACTATTTAAACTTTCATAATATTTAAAGTAATCTACTTTATTATAATAATACATCCAACAATAAAGAAAAAAACCATTGTATGTATAATTTCCTTGCCTGGCACATTGCAATAATATTAAAACCAGTATGGCATTACTCATTAACCAATAGTCGTCAATTTCATTCATATTTAAATCGCGTGCCACAAAATATTTAAATATAAAAAGCAGTAAAAATACTACGCCTATTAAACCTGCTTCAGATACCGTTCTTAAAAACATAGAATTCGCGTCGGAAGTATTAAACTCATATATTCCTCCAATTTGTTTACTTAAATTATATTTTTCATAAGCAAATTCGTGCGAGCCTAAACCAGTACCAAACAAGGGATTTTCTTTAAAATTTTGCTTAGCCGCATTGTAATTGTTATAAAAAACAAACGATGAGCCATGTACACGTTTTAAAAAATCTTGAATGCGTTTAATCTTACCTAACTTTGTCTCAGATTTAGACTGTTCATCTAAAATATTTTCAAAAAACAATTCGTTTATGCCGTCAACTCTGGCTTTAAACTCCTGAGTATTATTATAAGCGATAAAAAATAAAAAAATAACTATGGGTATAGCAAATAAAAAATATCTAACAGCGCCATAATTTAAAGTAAGAAGAACAACTACAAAAAATATACCGAGATAAGCTACACTTGATGCTGATAATAAATAACATACAATTATAATTAAACTTCTTTTTAAACTAATAAAATTGCTACTACGAGTTATGATTTGATATATTGCTATAAAAAAAGCTGGCGAAATATACGCGCCTAAATAGGATGGTTCACTAAATACACTATTAATTCTTATTCCTAAACCCCCAATAGAATAACCCCATTTATTTAATGGCAAAACCAGCGCCCAATTATATCCAAATGTAAAGCCTATAAAAAAAGAAAATAATTGAATTAAACCGAATAAACAAACAAAGTAAGAAATATTTAAATACATTTTAAAAATACGCTTTACATTAAATTCATAGTACTGCATTACGTATTGATAAAAAACTAAACTAACAGCAATGTTTGCAAATATTTTTAAAAACTTAGCTACTGTATTATTGTCAATAGCAATATTAAAAACCCCAACAATTAACAATGGTATTAGAATATATAAATTTTTACTATAAAATTTAAACTTTATAATAAAAATTGGAAGCAATATAATAATAGGAATATACGAAAAATAGAATTCAAATGGTTCTTTAAAAAAAACATAGCTTGTAAAAAACAAGTTTAAAAAAATTCCTATGTCAATAATTAAAGCTAGCATTAATTAATATTTACTTCCCTTTCAAGTGTTACACCAAATGTATCAAATACTTTTTGCAATACATAGGTTGAAAGCTTATAAACACTGATACCATCACAATTATTTTTATTAATTAATACCAATGCTTGTTTGGTGTGAACTGCCGCGCCATTAAATTCATATCCTTTTAAACCGCACTGTTCAATTAACCAACCTGCAGCTAATTTATAATTACCATTTGATAAAGGATAAGCAACACTATTTTCAAATTTTGATTTTAATTTTAAGTAAAATTCTTCAGAAACTTCGGGGTTTTTAAAAAAACTACCGGCATTTCCTGTTACTTTTGGATCAGGCAATTTACTTTGTCTAATAGCAATAACAGCATTTGAAACATCCTTTATTGTTGGTGTCGCTATTTTCATTCTCTCTAATTCGTTGTTTATAGCTCCATAAGAAGTATTTAGCTTGGCGTTTTTCTTCAATTTAAAACTAACTGAACTTATAAAAAATTTATTTTTCAAGTCGTGCTTAAAAACGCTTTCTCTATAACCAAACTTACAATCCTCTAAATTAAATATTTGTTTTTTTCCTGTTTCAATATCTAAGGCCTCTAATTCGTAAAAAAAATCTTTAATTTCGACACCATAGGCCCCAATATTTTGCATAGGACTTGCTCCTACGCAACCCGGTATTAATGAAAGATTTTCTATGCCACCATAATTTTTATCAATACACCACATTACCAACTCATGCCAGCCCTCACCTGCATTGGCTTTTACAATTACTTCTTCACTAGTTTCAGTAACAACGGTAATTCCTTTTAAACTATTTTTAATAATTATCCCCTCAAAATTCTTAGTAAATAAAATATTACTTCCACCGCCTAAAATTAATTTTTGCTTATTTTTATAAATATCAGTTTTTAA
>JAYVGH010000089.1:0-62655 GCA_043772435.1 Bacteroidota bacterium | reverse complement strand
CTACAAATTATTAATCGGTGGGCTTTGTTTAGGAATTTTAAAGTCGCTTAACATACTTGCTTTTATATTAATGGTTAAAAAATAACTTTTACGTGCGCCGAAAGGTACCCAATCAATACGGGCTTCCCAGCATTTTAAATCGCGGTAAATGTTTATGCTGGTATAGCTTAATTTTTGTGTTGTAAAATCATAACCGCTTGTTACACCCACTTTCCAATATTTGGTTGGCATAATATCGGCTCTACAGTTTATAGAATGGGTAGGATGTAATTTTGTATCGTTAGGGTTATTAAGCGCTAAATTATAATTTAAGGCAATGTTCCAGGGCAATTTGGCGTTTGGATCTAAATCATTTTTTGTTCCCTTTTCGGCACCATTGCTTTGGTTGGGGGCTTCGCGCAATTTTCTAGCGGCTGCTAATTTATCGCTGCTTATACTTGTATTAACGGCAAGGTTAGCAGTCGTAAGCCTTGCAAACTGTCCGTTTTTATTATATTGGTAGTTTGCAATATCTCTGTTTGTAGTTTTACTGTATTCATAAGGGTTAAAATTAGAACTGGCAACAACATCAAAATTTTTAAATAATACTGTACGTGCGCTAAGCCCAAGTTGCGATAGTTGAAAACTATCTACCGCAAAATTATACCCACCGCTGGCACTAATATTTTGTAGCAAAGTAGTTTTAGTATTCACAAAACCCGTGTCGGTTTTTTTACTGAGCTTTGCTTCAATATTGTTACTTAAGTTTACATTAACAGCGTTTTGCGCGCCAATGCCGGGCCCACCAAAAATATTATTCTGAAATATAGAGTAGCGATTAATGCCGCCAATGGTGTTAGATTGTACACTTTTCCAAAAGCCGTATTGTTCTTTTCCAAAATCAGGTCTATAAGCATACGTAAGAGTTGGAATTAATAAATGCCGAATTTGCTTTAATTTCCCTTTTTTAAATACGTAATCAAAAAACACTTTGGTATTAAACGCTGTTGTAAAACTAGCATCGTAACCACCAACAAAACCATTAACGGTATCGGTTTTAATAGTGCTGGTGTAAGTTGTAACATCTGTAATAAAACGTTGGCTAATGCTTTTTGTGTACATTACCGCATTTAAGTTTAAAGCCGGTGTAACGGTTATGTATTTTAATAAGTTAAAATTGGTAGAAATAGGCAATGCATGCCTTATGCCATAAGCCATACGCTTTTCAATATCTCCCACAAAAATAGTGGAATCGTAACCCGAAAGTGTATTACGCGCTTCAAATAAATAATTTACACCAATTTTATCGAACACGTTTTGCTTAACCGCATTTTCGCGTTTAAACGGAAAAAAGCGATTAACATTATACGTTAATTGCGGAAACGATATACTTACAGGCTTTAAACCCACCGCACTTTGGTTGTGTGAAGCATTTAAGCTTAACGAACTTAATTTAAATGTTTTTGTAAATACAACGTTTGATTGAAAGCTATTTTGTAAAAATTGTGCAGAGTTTATAGCATTTAAACGATTAAAAGTTTGGTTTTTTACATAATTTACATTGGCACTAAAACGTATGGTAGGATTGTTTTTATTGTCTTGTGCGTGCAACCACCTTACCTCGTACGATTTTTGTTTGTTAAACGTAGCGGGTATATCCCTATCGCCAATATTAAATTGGCTGTAAGCTAAATTAACTGCCCCGCTTGATTTATATAACACATTGTAATTATTTGCTGTTCGTAGGGCGTAACTGCCATTTGTATAAACATCTCCGGTAATTATCATATCAGTTTTGTCGTTTATGCCCCAATAAAATCCGCCGTTACGCAAATTATAACCTTGGCTGGCAGAGTTACCAAAAGTAGGAAGCAAAATACCATTATGTTGTTTTTTAGTATTAGGAAAAAACCCAAAAGGTAAACCTAATGGTGTTGGTACTCCTCCAATTTCAAGGTACATTGGTCCGGTTACAATTTTATCATTCGGAATAATTTTTGCCTTACTTGCTCTAAAGCGTGTACGGGCGTCAGCATCTTTACAGGGTATGCAGGCCATGTCTCGCATGTAAATAACATTTGTACTGTCTTTTTTTATTTGCTCACCAAACACTAACAACTCACCTTGTTTTGTTAACGCGTTATAAATTTTACCTTTTTTAGTTTTAAGGTTGTACATAATTTTTTCGGCTTCCATTGTTTGTTCTCCGTCTTTAAAAGTTGGCGAGCCAACATTTTTACCGAGGCTGTCTTTTTTGCCATAAGCTGTAACTAAGTTTTTGGTATAGTCAATTTCTATAAACTCCGATTCCAAATCCATATCTACATACTTTACTTTTGCCTTGCCATATAACATTACTTTGTTAATAGATGCTAAAAAAACAATACTGTCTTCGGCGCTGTAATTAATAGGATCGTCAAGCGTTTCGCCATCAGTAGAGGCTAATGTGTCAACCGCTACTTTTTTTAAAGTATCTATTGGAGTAGTTTGTGCCAACAGCCCCGTAACGTTTAAAGATATTAACATTACAAAGAAGAAAACTACTTTATTATATGGCTGTACTATCAAACCGAATGGACTAATTTTATATGCAACTCTCAAAAATACAATACTTTAGCTTATTGAAAGTATTTTTATAAAGCGTAATGGTTAAAAAATTAAAATATTTAGTTTTTTTAATTGCCACTATTTTATTGGTAACATCGTTTGTTATTCATAATGCTTCGATAAACTCAGCATTCAAAGGAAAAGCAGGAACCATAAAAACAATTGTTATAGATGCGGGGCATGGCGGTAAAGACCCGGGCTGTAACGGTATTACCTTTAAGGAAAAAGATGTATCGTTAGCTGTTGCTTTAAAACTTGGTAAATTAATAGAAGAAAATTACAAAGACGTAACTGTAATTTACACACGAAGAACCGATGTGTTTGTAGAATTGGAAGACCGCGCTCAAATAGCCAATAAGGCAAAAGCAGACTTGTTTATCTCCATACACTGCAATGCGGCAGGAAAACCTGTTTATACAAAAAACCCAAAAACTGGTAAAAAACAAAAAAAGACCTATAAAAATAAAAAAGGGAAAATTATTGTAGTTGAAAAACCAAACCCTGAACCCTTTGGTACGGAAACTTACGTAATGGGTTTAAAAAATGAAGAGGGTAAAATGAAAGTGGCCACCCGCGAAAACTCCGCTATTTTTTTAGAAGATGATTACGAAAAAAAATACGAAGGTTTTGATCCCGACAGCCCGGAAAGCTACATTATAATGAGCAATTACACCAGTGCGTATGTGGTGCAAAGCGCTAATTTAGCTATTAAATTGCAGGACGAGTATACAAACAAAGCCGGGCGAATTAATAAAGGTGTACATCGCCAAAGTATTTGGGTATTGTGGCGTACAGCCATGCCAAGCATTTTAACGGAAATAGGCTATTTAACTAATCCTTTAGAGGAACAATTTTTAGGAAGCAAAGAAGGGCAAGACTACCTTGCAAAAGCAATTTATAGAGGATTTAGAAAATATAAAGATGAAGTAGAGGGTACAAAAAAAGAATACAATGATGACATTGAAAACCAAAAACCTTTAGAAAATGAAAATGTAAAAGCGGGTCACATACCGGGGCAACGAACTAAAGACCCTGATGAGGACGAAGAGGAGGAAGTTAAAAAACAGGACGATAAGACGCAAAATGACAGCAAAAAGCAGGACGGCAAGACGCAAGAGGATAAACCGAAAGAAATGATTGAGACTAAAAAGTTGGATGGTACAAAAGAGATTAAAGGCACGGAGGATGTTAAAGGTACAAAAGGAACGCAAGAGAGTGTAAAGAGTGTCACAGTTAGCCCTGTGCTGAGCGGAGTCGAAGCAGGAGTCGAAGCGAAGGAAGACATTAAGGACAACAAGATACAGGACGTTATGACGCATGATACTAAAGTTAACACTACAGAAAAAGAAGACAGCATTAGCGCAAAAAATATTGCTGAAAAGTTTAAGAAAGAGAATAAGACACAAAATGATGGAGGCAAGACGCAGGACGTTAAGACACAAGGCTTGAATGTAAATAAAAAAACACAAATTATTTTTAAAGTACAATTTGCAAGCAGCGATGTTGAATTAAATTTAAAACAAGAAAAATTTAAAAAGATTAGCGATGGAACGTATTATAAATCAAAATCTGTGTTAAAATATACTTCAGGTAATTTCGTAAACATAAAAGATGCAATTTTGCACCAAAACATGTTGCGCGAAAATGGCTTTAAAGATTGTTTTGTAATCGCTTTAAAAAACGGTGAACGTTTTGATATTAATGAAGCACGGAAATTAGTGGGGCAGTAAAATTTATTTGTCATTTCGAGTAGCGAGGAACGAGCGTACCGAAAAATAAATTTAAATACATATTCTTGCTACGAAAATTTAAAGAGGCAAAATTTTCTACTCGAACTGACAACAGCTAATATTCTTATAAAAAGTTCAAAACAGCCTCAAAAAATTCCTTAGGCTTTTCGGCATGCACCCAATGGCCTGCATTTAAAATAGTTTTAAATTGCACATCAGTAAAACGTTTTTCAAAATCCAAATTATCCTGCGCGTTAATATATTTCGAATTTTCACCATTAATAATTAATGTTTCTGTTGGGCTTATAAAATCAGGCACAACCACACCTATATTATCATAACTTTCAGTAATCGTTCTTAAATTAAACCGCCAAGCCATTTGTTTAGCATTATCGTCTTTCCAATATATATTTTTTAATAAAAATTGTTTTGTTCCAAAATCGCTTAAATACTCATTCATAACAGCTTCGGCTTCCTTGCGTGTTGTAATAGTATTAAAATCTACTGCGTGTAATGCCTCTAATACCTGATTGTGATGAGGTTCGTAAGTTCTGGCAGCAATATCAACAACAATTAATTTTTTTGCAATGCCGCTGTATTTTAATTCAAAAAATAAAACTGTTTTTCCGCCCATGCTATGTCCCACTAAAATGGGATTGTGCAAGTTGTGGTCATCAATAAATTGTTTTAAATCATCTGCCATTACCTCATAATTCCATTCGTTACTATGCGGCGAAAGTCCATGGTTTCGTTGGTCTAAAGTAAATACATGAAACCCTTTTTCAGCGAAGTTTTTAGCCAATGTATTCCAGTTATCGCTTTGTCCAAATAAACCGTGAAGAATGATGATGGGTGTTCCCGCGCCAAATTCTCTAAATGCTAATTTCATTTTAATTGTCTTAAATACATCTGTACTGTATTTTCCAGTCCTAAATACAAAGCATCGCTAATTAAAGCGTGACCAATGCTTACTTCTAATAAATTAGGAATGTTTTGTTTAAAGTATTTTAAATTTTCTAAACTTAAATCATGTCCGGCGTTTACACCCAGGTTTAAGTGTTGGGCCAAATTTGCCGCGTCAACAAAAGGTTTAATGGCATTTTCTTTTTCAGTAGAAAATATTTGAGCGTACTCTTCTGTATATAATTCAATTCTGTCTGTTCCTGTTTGTTTTGCACCTTCAATCATTTTTAAATTGGCATCCACAAAAATAGATGTGCGAATGTTATGTGATTTAAAAAGTGTAATTATTTCTTTTAAATAATTTTTATTTGCTACTGTATCCCAGCCATGATTGCTAGTTAACTGACCCTGTGAATCGGGAACTAAAGTAACTTGATGTGGTTTTACTTCCAATACTAAATCTATAAACTTTTTTTCAAGCGGATTACCTTCAATATTAAATTCGGTTTTTAAAAGAGGTTTTAATTCACGCACATCATTGTAGGTAATATGGCGTCCATCGGGGCGCGGATGCACAGTAATCCCTTCGGCGCCAAAACGTTCAATATCTAATGCTGCCTCAATTACATTTGGAATGTTGCCCCCACGCGCATTGCGTAAAGTAGCAATTTTATTAATGTTTACACTTAACTTTGTCATAATTTAACGTTATAAAACTAAGTAAATTATTACTATTTTTGGTAAAACAATATGATAGTAGGCGATTTAATAACAGATGAGATTCCCCCGTTGAAAATTACGGATACAGTAGAGATGGCTTTAGATTGGATGGACCAATTTAAGGTATCGCATTTGCCTGTGGTAAAGGATAGAGAGCTGATTGGACTTATTTCGGAAAACGATCTAATGGATTACGACCATCCGGAAGAAGTTATAAATACTAGTAAACTGCATTTTTTACGTCCGGTATTACACCACTACCAGCACACTTACGATTTAGTAAAATTAATGGGAAGCCTTAATTTAACGCTTATTCCCGTTTTAGATGAAAATGAATTATACAAAGGTTGCATTACTTTAAAAGGTTTAGTGCAAAATTTAAGTTCTATGACTGCGGTTCAAAATATAGGCGGTGTAATTGTTTTAGAGATGAATATTCACGATTATTCTGTTACCCAAATTGGAAATATTGTTGAGGGCAATGATGCAAAATTATTAAGCCTGCATGTTTCTTCAGAACCCGACAGTACAAAAATTGAAGTTACAATAAAAGTAAATAGAGAAGATTTATCGGGATTATTACAAACCTTTAGCCGTTACAATTATACCGTTAAAGCAGCGTTTCAAAACGGAGATTACTCTAAAAATATTAAAGATAAGTTAGATGAGTTTTTACATTTTCTCAATATCTAAATATCGATTATTTTTAATTTTTTTATTTTGCATTAAATTTATTTCTGCTCAAACTATTGATAGTACAGGTGTTTTTACTATTAATTCCATTACAATTAAGGGTAATAAAAAAACAAAAGATAAAATTATTATTCGTGAATTAGTAAAAAAACGAAATGATACGCTGAATTTTGAATCGCTTAGAAATATTAAAAAACGCAGCGAACAAAATATTTTTAATACGCAGTTATTTATTTACGATACAATTTACCCAACAATAAATTATGAACTAAAAACAATCGATTTAAAAATTGTAGTTAAAGAACGTTGGTTTGTATTTCCGGTTCCTATTGTTGAGGTGCAGGATAGAAATTTTAATACTTGGTGGCAAACCAAAGATCTGTTCCGTTTAAATTATGGTTTTGTTGTAGCGTTAGAAAATTTTACGGGTGTTAAAGATCGCCTTGTGGTATTACTACAACGAGGCTATACCGAAAAATACGGTGTAAGCTACCAATTGCCTTATTTAAATAAACAGCAAACATTAGGGCTTAACGCTTTGTATGTTTTTACACGAAATAACGAAGTAAATTATTTAACAAAAGATAATTTGCCACAATTTGTACGTAGCTATAAAAACTATTTAAGAACGGAGCACGAAGCAAAAATAGGTATAACGCATCGCCCTAATTTATACGTACAAACAACAGTAGAATTGCAGTACAAAAACACAGCTATTGGCGATACTGTTGTAGCGTTAAATCCCAATTATTTTAACGATGGCAAAAAACAAATTCAATATTTAAGTTTACAATACCGTTATACTTTTGATAATAGGGATAATAAGGCTTACCCGCTTAAAGGGTGGGCTTTTGATGGTTATGTAACGAATGATGGATTTAATTTTTCAGAAAATTCGCCTATAAATAATTTATATGTTATTGCTAATGTTAGAAAACACACACCTTTAAAAAATAGATTTTATTTGGCTAACTTAATTAAAGCAAAACATACCAACGTTGATAAACTCTCGTATAATTTTAACCGGGCCTTTGGGTATAATGAATTGATAAGAGGGTACGAATATTTTGTAATGGAAGGTCAACGCTATTTTCTTTCAAAAAATAGTTTGAGGTACCAAATTGTTAAACCAAAAATATTTCAACCAAAATTTTTAAAGTATGCTAAACAGTTTAACACCATACCTTTTTATGCTTTTGTAAATGTATTTTTTGATGCCGGTTATGTAGAGGATAAATTTTTTTATAAAAACAACTCCCTTGTCAATTCTTGGCAATATGGCTATGGCGTAGGTTTAGATATGGTAACTTATTATGATATTGTTTTGAGGTTGGAATATAGTTTTAATAAGCAAATGCAATCAGGGTTTTTTTTACATGCTACGGTGGGGTTTTAAACCCTCTGCAATTCCATAACTGTTATCTCAGGCCAAATGCCCAGCCTTCCGGGGTAACCTAAAAAGCCTAAGCCACGGTTAACGTATAAAAACTGTTCGCCTTGTTTATACAAGCCAGCCCAATTTTTATAAAGGTATTGTACAGGGCTCCATTTAAAACCAGGTATTTCAATGCCAAATTGCATTCCGTGTGTATGTCCGCTAAGCGTTAAATCAATGTTGGGGTATTCTTTAGTTACTTGTACATCCCAATGGCTTGGGTCATGACTCATTAATATTTTAAAAGGATAATCCTCAGCCCCTTTGTAAGCTTCGTTTAATTTACCGTAGCGTGGAAAACGCAAGCTACCCCCCCAATTTTCAATACCTAAAAGTGCAATTTTTTCACCATTTTTTTCTAAAGCTACGTGTTCGTTCATTAATAATTTCCAGCCACTATTTTGTTGAACTGTTTTTAATTTTTCTAAATTTTTTTGTTTTGCTTCTTTAGTTTCCCACTCTCTGTAGTCGCCATAATCGTGGTTTCCTAATACCGAATACACGCCGTAAGGCGCTTTTAATTTGTTGTATACGTTTTCAAATCCATTGGTTTCATCCGTTTGGGTATTTACTAAATCGCCCGTAAATAATATAATATCCGCATTTTGCTGCATCACAATTTCAAAAGCCTTTTCAAGTGCATTCGCATTAATAAACGAGCCGGTATGAATGTCGCTTATCTGTACAATTTTAAAACCGTCAAATTCTTTTGGGATTTTTGGAGATGGCACTTTTACGTTGTGAACCCTGTATTTATAAGCCCCACGCACAATTCCATACATAAAACCTATGGCAGGCACTATTGTAAAAGTAATGGCAATTTGGCTCATAAATTTTAACCTCGAAATTTTATGTAATGTCTCTGTTGTTTCTTTTGGCGTTGAATTAAATAACGAAACTATCCATCTGAATACTCGAATAACGTCATCTATTAATAAAAAAGCACAACCTATTAATTTGCATAATATTATGATAAAGATTACGGTGGAAACAAATCTAAAAAAAGGATTCCAAGTTGGTGGCGGTATAAAAACAGATGTAATTCCTATTAATAAGCTAAGTGTGGCAAATACATAAGCCGTATACAAAACGCCATTCTTTTTTACTAAACTAAAATCTTGAATAAACGTTTTTATAGCTTGTAAAAAATAAAATTCTATTAATAAAATTAAAACAAAAAATATAAGTCGTCCTATTAATGGCATGGTCGATAAAATTACTAATTATTACTTCCTTTCTATTTACAAACCAATGTTAATTAATTGCAAATTTTATAAGCGGTTTAAATAGGCTTTATCTTTACATTTAACTATTATGACAAAATTAAAAATAGGAATAATTTTTGGCGGTCAAAGTAAAGAGCGTGAAATATCTTTTGCCGGCGGACGAACCGTTTACGATAATTTAAATAAATTTTTATTTGAGGCCGTTCCTATTTTTGTTGACAGCTTTGGAAATTTTATTGAATTAAATTGGGAATTTATTTACAAAGGTACCATTCGCGATTTTTATCCCCCGGTAGATTTTTTACCAACTAACTCACGCTTTCAATTGTATGCCGAAAATTTAGGAGATCTAAACGAAGAACAGCAAAGCGCACTTATACAAAAGATCGGAAAAAAATTAACGCCTTCGGAATTAAAAACAAAAATTGATTTTGCTTTTTTATGTTTGCACGGCCCTTATGGCGAAGATGGGCGCATACAAGGTTTGTTTGAATATTATAAAATTCCATACAGTGGCTCTGGTATTTTAGCTTCTGCCATTGGCATTGATAAAGCAGTGCAAAAAGAAATGATGGTAAGCAAAGGGTTTAACAGCCCTAAATATATAACCATTAATAGGCAAGATTGGTTAGATGGAAAAGCAAAAACACCGCTTAAAACTGTAAAAGAAACCATTGGTTTTCCCTGTGTTGTAAAACCTGCAAATCAAGGTTCAAGTATTGGTGTTAGTATTTTAAATTCAGATAATGAATTTGAATTTATGAGCGCGGTAGAAAAAGCATTATTCACGCGTAGGGTTGATGCTAAAGAATGGCAAGGCTTTAGTGACGAAGAAAAATTTAACTACGTAAAAACCTTAGCCGATATTCGCGAAGGTATGGGAATGCCTGTAGTAATAAGTTATCCAAAAAAATTAAATGCGCCTGTAATTTACGATCCAAATAAATTGATCGACTTTTTAAATATTAATTTAAAAGAAGATGGTTTTATTGTTGAGAGCATTGATGGTGAAAGCACTGTTTTGGTAGAAGGGTTTATTGAAGGAAAAGAGTTTAGTTGTATTGTGCTGGAGGATGAAAATGGAAAAGCCATTGCATTACCACCAACCGAAATAAAAAAAGGAAAAGAATTATTTGATTATCGCAGTAAATATTTACCGGGCCTTTCAAGAAAGATAACGCCCATCGATTTGCCGGTTGCTCAAATTGAAGCCATACGAAAAGATTGCGAAAAATTATTTTACGAATTACATTTTGATGTGTACGCTCGTATTGATGGTTTTTTAAGTACCGATGGAAAAATATTTTTAAACGACCCAAATACCACCAGCGGTATGATGCCCTCGTCGTTCTTTTTTCACCAGGCTGCTGAGATTGGTTTAAATCCGTCACAGTTCTTAACGTTCATAATTCGCACCTCTCTTTCAAAACGTTTAATTCAATCGAAAGGAAATGTGAAGTACCGATATTTATTGGAACTGTTAGATGCGCAAATAGATAAAGATAAAAATGCAATAGGTAATAAAATACGTGTAGCTGTTGTTCTTGGGGGTTATTCTTCCGAAAGACACATTTCCGTTGAAAGCGGAAGGAATGTATTTGAAAAATTAGCATCATCAGAAAAATATGCACCCTTTCCTGTATTTCTTACAGGCAATTCTCAAGAACATCAAATGTACCATGTGCCAATTAATTTATTATTGAAAGATAATGCAGATGATATAAAAGAAAAGGTTGAGAATTTTAAAGTGCACGCCGTTATCAAAAAAATAATGCAAGAGTGTGAAGCTATTACACATAAATATGCATCGGCAAATCATACCGCAGAACCTGAAAAATTAACCTACGTTACTTTAAAACAAAAAGCTGATGAAGTGTTTATTGGCTTGCATGGTCGTCCGGGCGAAGATGGCGCTATACAAGAAGAACTGGATAAAATAAATTTACCGTACAACGGCTCCAATAAAGAAAGTTCCTCGATTACAATTGATAAATACAGAACGAATGAAATTTTAAAAGCTTACGGCTTTTTAATTGCCGACCACATTTTAATTTCGAAAGAAGAATGGGCAAAAGATAAAACTAAGTTTACCGAAATTTTAAAAGACCGCATAAAATATCCATTTATTGCCAAACCCGTTGATGACGGTTGTAGCAGCGCGGTTAAGAAAATTAAAACGCCGGAAGAGTTTGATGCATTTTGTAAACTAATCTTTCGTAATATAGAAGAGTTCGACTCCCAAGCAGCAGAAAAATTACACATTAAACCAAAGGAAGAATTTCCGCAAAAACAAGTTGTTTTGGTAGAAGAATTAATTAGCAAAAAAGATGCGCTCCATTTTTTAGAAATTACAGGTGGCATGTTAACCAAACTAAACAGGAATGGAGAAATTGAATACGAAGTATTTGAAGCCTCTGAAGCATTAGCAGATGGAGAAATTTTAAGCTTAGAAGAAAAATTTCTTGCAGGGCAAGGCCAGAACATAACACCGGCACGTTACGCAAAAGATGTAAAAAATCGCCAAAACATAAGCGACCAGGTAAAAACTGCATTAGGTGGTGCCGCAAAGGCATTGGGTGTTACAGGTTATTGCCGTATTGATGCCTTTGTGCGTGTGTTTGCTGATTGCAGAACAGAAGTTATTTTTATTGAAGTAAATTCATTGCCGGGTATGACGCCGGCAACTTGTATCTTTCACCAAGCAGCAATTAATAATTACAAGCCTTACGAGTTTATTGATAAAATTTTGGAATTTGGCGTTAAACGCAATGAGAAAATCTCTGTGTAATTAAAATTTAATCCCAATTGTTACATACACATTAAAAGGGTCTGCGGGAATAATTCCCGGTCCCGGATATCCCTCTGCACGGCGGGTAAAATAATAAGTATTTAACACATTATTTATTCCCGCACTTAAACTTAAAAATTTATAGGTATAATTTGCTGATACATCCAAAACCGCATAGCTTGGGATTAACCCATAAATTGCAGTAGGTGTACTATTTGCGTTTGTAGCATCCGAAAATTGTTCACTTGTGTAAGCGTATTGGCAGGTAATACCAAATTTTTTGTAAGCGTAAGTTATTCCTGTTCTTACAATAAATTTGGGAACATATTCTACTTTTTTATTGTTAAACCCGCTTTGTTCGCTACTTACATAAATAGCATTAATAAACGATGTGTTTACAAACGTTGATAATTTATGCTTGGTGTTTTTTCTGAATAATTTTAACCAATCTAATTCCACAAAAGCTTCTACGCCTATGTTTTTACTGTCACTTACATTGGTTCTGTACCTCACAATTTGAAAGGTTGAGCTATCTGTTTTTAAAATAGTACCAATTCTATTATTGTATTTTAGCAAAAAACCACTTACATCAAAATATAAAAGATTTTTTAAAATACCCCTAAAACCGCCGTCAATCGTATAGCCGTCTTCGTCTTTTAAGTTTGGATCTACCTGAAAATTTGGATTTACCACCCGCATATCATTAAAATTAATGGAGCGGTAATTTTGACTAAAATTTGCGTAGGCCTCAAGCCACTCTGTTAGTTTGTATTGCGATCCAATACCCATTAAAATAAAACTGCGTGTATTGCTTCTGTTATCTTCAATTTTTTTATCTAATAAAATATTTCCCGCTAAATCTTTATTTAACAAACGGTAATATCCGTTAGAATTTGTGTTTATTAACTCACCTCTAATGCCGGGTGTAATATTCCATTTACTAGTTAATTGAAAAATATTCTCTATAAAAACAGCATAATTTTTTGACGGAAACTGGTAAGATGAATTCTCTAAATTATCAGGATTTAAAAATTTAAAATTAGATTTATCTGTTTTATCTGCTTCGCCTTGTTTACGAATAGTCGTGCCATTATAAGCCCTTACACCAACTAAAAAATTACTTTGATTATTTAAAAAAGTGTAACGATGAAGCAATCGGATTTCAGCAGCGTAATTGTTATAAACGTCGCTTAATAAAGTTCTGTTTTTTGAGGTGTCGTCCAATCTGTCTGTTCTTTCAAGGGTTCCTAAAGCATCTCGGCCCGCATATACCCCAAAAATTAAAACATTTAATTTAGTTCTATTGTTTAAATTAAAATTGGCATTAATGTTATATAAATTCCAATTTACTTTAAACCAATTGCGGTTTCGGTTACTTTGAGAAGCATCGTTTAAAAACTGCTTATCTGTTAAGCCACCGGGCTGTTTATTTATATAGCCTTGATAGGTGTATTCGGCTTTTATAAAAATGTTTTTAGTTAGGATATAACCCAAATTTATATGTGCTGTGTGCGAATTTATTTGAGAATTTGGCCGCCACCCATCGTAATGCTTATAATTATAAAAAGTAGAATAACTTAACTTTTTATGCATGCCGCTTATTTGATTAAATGTATTAAAAAAGCCATAAGAACCAACAGTTTGGCGAGAGTTAACCGCTATTTTTTTAGAACTTGGACTTTTAAATTTATAATTAATCATACCGCCAAACTGGGTACCAAACTGCAAACTGGCAGCGCCACGTAATATTTCAATACGTTCAATGGCTTCGGATGGGGGTGTGTAATAACTCTCGGGGTAACCCAAAGCATCTGCAGATATATCGTAACCATTTTGGCGTGTATTAAAATTTGAAATACGATTTGGATTTAATCCTCTGCCTCCAATGCCAATGCTCGTTCCCGCGCCATCGTTTTCAAAAATATTAATGCCTGCTACTTTTGCAAAAATTTGTCGGCTATTATTTGCAGCCAAATTAGCATTTAAATCTTCTAAATAAATAGCTTCGGTTTTTTTACCCGCATAAATGGTTGTGCCCTCCACATTGTTTAAGCGCGAAATCCCAAAACTATTATCCTTTTCTGCAATAATTTCTATCTCGGATAAATTTATTTTTTTCTTTATAGAATCTAATTTAAGAGAATCGATTTGCGCAAAGCCTAAAGACGTTAGTACTAAAAATATATAAAAAAAATTATAGCCCATTTGATTTAAAAATTCTTAATCCAATGTTTATTTTTTAAAAATGAGTTCGATTCCGAACTTAAATCTATGGTATCGTTAATAAATTCTTTTGAGCCATTGCCGTTTAAGGTTACAAAACTTTGCGCACGTACTTTAGGATTTTTAAAACCCATTTTTTCAAATTCATTTTTTAAAAGTTTTGCATAATCAACCATCATATCTGGCTGAGTAGCCATTTGTTTTTCCTGCATGTAGGTTAAATACTTTTTATTGTCAACTTCAATTTCTTTATTAGTTTCGCTATCTATTACATAAAAAAACGCGGTTCCGGCTTTTTCCATAAGCATTACGCGCCATGAAAAGCGGTAGCCTTGTTCTGTCCAAAACAATTTACCATTATATAATAAATACCTAAATGGCGTAATTAATTGTATAAAAAAATATAGTGTAAAAATTCCTACCAAATAAGGTTTTAATATTATTTGTTTCGCAAAACCTAAGCGTACTTTATAGTTAAAAACAGATTTTAAATAGCTTAACATTTTTAAATGTGTTTGCTCCTTAAAAAATATGGTTGTTATAACAATCATTACATACGGAAACATTCCAATATTAAAAAACAAAGCGGTTGCTAAGTGAAAAATTAAAACCAGTACATAGGCAAAATTTACTGTACGTTTATTAAATAAAAAAAAACCAATGCTTAAATCGTAAATACAACCAAACCAGCAAAATAAATAGGCCACCCAATCTTGCTCTAAATATTTACCAATAATATAAAAATGCGAAAATGCCGGAAGCCACATTTTTAGGGGTTGTGCCTGTATTAACCAATCGTAATTTAACTTTGCGATGCCGGCAAATAAATACACTAAAAAAAGTTGCAGTTGAATAATTAGAATATAAAATTTAGGAATAAATGCTACATCCGGTTTTTTAAATAATTTATTATCTAATGAAAAAGATTTGTTTACAGGCAAAAAAATTAAAATAAAACAAACAATACTTACAAAGTAATAGTGATTTAGATAATTTGTTTTATCTATTAATTCTACATAAGTAAAAATTAAAAAAAATAACGTGATTGAAGCTCTATAAAATAATCCTAAAATAATTAATACCGCGCACATTAACATACAATAAAATAAAACGTACATTCCTTGTTCCGATAGGGGTTTTACCCATTCAAAACCATAATATGGAAAATAAAATTTAGGCAATACATACAATTGATACACCCAACCTTTAAGTATAAATCGCAATGTAGATAAAAACAGTAATGCCCCAAATGCTATTCTAAAAATAACAAGGGGGGCAATATTTATGGGTTTGTGAATGTAATTGGATAGTTTGCTAATCGCCGTCACCATCTTGATAAGTAATAACAACGCCTAAATTTGAAGGCATGTCTGTTTTTAAAAGCACTAATAGTTTAACCAATTCAGTATAGGCCCCGTTTACAAGTGTTGGATTAGAAGTAATCTGCGCATCTAAATTTCCGGTAATAGCGCTTAATTTATTATGTGTTACAGCAAACTGATTTTTTATAGCTGCGTTTAATGAGCCACTACCGTATTTTGCCTCCAAATGATCTAAATAATCGTCAAACCCTTTACCATCAGTACCCGCAGCGCTTTTCCCTAAATATACATTTTCGATTGATGTTAACGTAGCCAAAGCATATAAAACAGATTGTTTGGTATAATAAGCTTCGCATTTTTCGGGCAATGCAACGTCTAAAGATTTTTTTCCTAACGGGATGCCAATTTTTGCGTTTTTTAAATAGTCTAATTGAAAATTTAATTGGTTAATTAAAAAGCCAATCGAACTACCAATGTTTGTGCCTAACGAGTTAATAAATGTAGTTCGGTAAGATGAATTCCATGTTGAAATAACATAATTTAATTTGGTTGACATTTCTCCTAAAATAGCACTTATATATTGTTTATGATTAGTAGACGTTGTAAAGGAAGATACAATATCTACTTCATTAGAGTTATTGCCATACAATAAAAATTCGATAGCTGGAAAACCTTTAGCATCTAAATTTGAAAGTAAAACCAAGTCATAATTTCCCGAAGAAATATTTGATTTTATTTGAACTGTATCTGTTGGAAAAATATTAAAATTTGCGCGAATAATAGTTGATTCAGCCGGTCCCAATTCATATAAATCGCAATGTTGATATTTTAAATAGGCTACTGAATATTTTTGTTTAACTGCTTGAAAATCTTCTACAGAGCCAGTTGATTTAAAATTAGCGTAAACAGCAACTAAACTATCTAACGAAGTTTTAAAAGATGTGTATGCGGGTAAAATTAAATTATCAGCATAGTTAGTAAGCAGTGCTTGTTTATCAAAACTATCTTTAGAATCATCACCAGGTTTATTGTCCTTTTTTATACAGTTAACAAAAAAAACAGTACAAGTGATGGTTAAAAATATGTGTAAAATTCGTTTCAATACTTTTTATTTATGATACTAAAGTTGTAATAAAATTGTGGACTGTAAAATACCTTAAAAATGGTATAAAAACACCCGACTAAATCTGGTGTTTTTTAATAATTACTTACGGAATTAACAATGCATTTAAGCTAAACACAACCTCTAGTTTATTAATTGCTAAATCTAAATTGGAAGGTGTTAGATTATATAAATTTGTACCAAAATAACTTAATAAAGTTGCAATATCAGCATCAGAAATTGTTTTGGCAGAGTTATATTTAAATGCCACAACAAAGCCATAACCTTCAGATAGATTATGATGTAATGTAGCCGGATCTGTTAGATTATTTTTAGCACTTTTTAAATAGCTGATACATTTTGCAGCAGCAACTTTTTCCCAAGTTGAGATAACAGCATTTTTTGCCTCGTCTCTGGCTGCATTATCTTTATTACTAATAGCAGCGCGACCTTTTAAAAAGGCATTCATAATTACCGAATTGGAGCCAATTGCAACGTTAACCGAATTACAATAGCTACCCCAATTTTTTAATCCCACGGTACTAGTTGGAAAACTTACCGGCACACCAAAATAACCAAAAGCTTCGTCCCAAGCTTTTTCTTGTGCGGTAGAACTGTTTGTAATTGTTGCATTATCGTATGTAGCAATGTTTGCCATTATATTCATAGCTTGGTAATAAAACATAGTACCCATAAGACCTTTTTCTGCTAGTTCTTTGTACTCAAAACCATTACCATTAACTAACACCGCTCGGGTAGGAGAAATCAATTTACCTTTTACGCCGCTAGATGCGGTTGTGGTAGTTGGATTTGCAGCCGCACTTATACTTGCTGGTTGACAGTCGTCAAAGTATCCTTCTAATTCCGCAGGATAAAAAAAGGCAGAACCTGTTTTATCTTTTAATTGTAAACCGCTTGCATTTAATGTAGCATCGGTAAATTGACTGGCTGCATTTGCATACATATCTTTTAATTTTTGCGCGCTTAAGGTTGGCTGTGTTGCAGCAGTTGTTGTATGCGATGATTTAATATATGTTGTTATTTCGCCTAACATGGCAATGCGCTGAGTGGAGCTAACAAAATTAGCGTTTGTAAACGTATAGCTTGTTGGAACAGCATACGTTGGTACCGAAGGCGTAGGTGTTGGCTCAGGTTCAGGAGTTATTTCCTTTTTTTTACATGAAGTAAAAGCTAATGCTAATGTTAGGGTTGATAATAGTAATTTTTTCATAATAATAATTTGTTTTGACAAATGTCTTATTTAGATTAATTCTACACAATACCTTAAAATAGGTATTTTAGAGTTTTAAGGTTTTAAGAAAAAAAAATCACTATAAATTTAATTTATAATGATTTAAATTATTATAGCGAGTTGACTTTTACTTACCGCCTGGTTTAACAACACCGGTATTTTTTGGGTTAAAATAATTTTTTACTTTAGGGTTATTAGGATCAATTTCTTTTAATTGATTAAAAATTTCATCTGCTTTAGTTTTATCGCTTGCTGTAACATAAAAACTGCCTAAATATTCTAAAGCTTCTATTGTTTCTTTTTTGTAGGTAGTAGTTTTTTCTTCAGGTTTTACAATAGATAATACTTTTTCGTAATGCACTTTACCCATACCATTTTTTTCTTTTTTTAATAAAATTTCGCTTAAAGAATTAGTACGTCCACGCCAAATGTAAGCAGTTATCCAACTTGGGTTTTTCTTTACCAAACTATCAAAAGCAACATCTGCATTCGTTAAAATAGGTAATGCTTCGGTTTCTTTAGCGGTTTTAATTTTAGTGTCTTTGGTATTCATTGCCTCATTAAATAAAGGTAAGGCAGTGTTGTAATAGGCTCTTCCTAAGTTAAAATAATCGTTATTGTTTAACGAGGCCGCATCTATAGCTTTCTTTTTATCAAGATATATAATTACTTTAGCGTAACGTTTCGATTTATAGTAAACACCTGCAATTTCCGAATACATATCCTTAGCCGAAGTTGGGTCTAATGTCGCAGCTTTTTCCATTTCAATTACACCCAAACTATCTTTGCCGGTTTTAGACAATAATAAACCTTTGTATTTATAATCAGTTGGTAAATATTTAAAGTCGGAAATAGGCGCTGTTAATTCAAAAAATTTAGTAATGCTTTTATATCCTTTTGTAAAAGCTGCAGTATCTGTTTTATTGCCCATTTCGTAATAACCGTAACCCATTAAACGCTCAATAGTGTAATTACTAAAACCACTTTTTTTTAAGGTTTCGCCTTGGTTAATTACTTCGCTGTATTGTTTGTTTCGGAATAAAGCCTGAATAAACCGAAAACGTGCTTGATCGCTGTTGTTAAGCTCTAAATATTTTTTCCAATTTTCAATCGATTTTGCATTTTGAGTGGCTAAGTAATACAATTCAGCAATCTCGCGGTAAGCGGGAGCATAGTTTGGATCTAAAATAATTGCTTCTTTGTATTTTTCTAAAGCTAATTGGTAATTACGACCACGTTGGTACAATTTGCCTTCACGTAAAATACCTTTAGGGCTTTTTGGGTTTAATACTGTAGCCATTTTATAACTTTTAATAGCGGGACCACCATCAGCAGGGGTTTTTTCTAATTGTGCATCGCCCAAAATAATATAATTTTCAGCATTTTTAGGCTCTAGCTTAATAGCCATATTAGCTTGAATGATGGCTTCGTCAGCATTTTTATTATCTGTACTTAACCACGCTTTTGCTGTTTGGCGCATTACTTCAGCATTTTTATTTTGAGCAACACTAGCTGCTTTAAAAAACTGTGTTTTAGCATCTGTAACGTTATTTTTTGCCAAAAATACTTTACCCAAGCCCACATAATTAAGAGGGTTGGTAGCATTTAGCTCAATGCCTTTTGTGTAAAATAGTTTGGCGCTATCAATTAAAGCATCGTTTTTATCGGTTATGCCGTTTAAAAAATAATTTTCGCCAAAATAAAAATAGTTTTCGCCTTTGTTGGGTTCTTTGGCAATTAAGGCTCTAAAATCAATTGCTGCCGATTCAAAACGTTCGTTATCGGTTTTTGTAATTGCATCCTGCAACGTTTGTGCAAAACTAAAGCACGTTATAATAGCTAAATTTATGGTTAAAAAAGACTTGTTCATTTTTTGTTATTATTTAAGTTTTAAAAATACTTATTTTATTGATGTGCAAAGCAAGTGCCATATTAATTTTGTGGGAGCGTTTTGTGATTTTTTAACCACTAATGCACTAAGTTTACCAAGAAACACAAAGGATTTTCTTTTTCTTAAAGAAACTTTGAGTTCTCTATATCGTTGTGGTTATTTTTATTTAGTGGTTATAGTTATATTTCTTTCCTGCTGATGCGTAGGCAACAAACCCTGTTTTAAAAAAGTGTTTTGTCCTTTTGGGCCGGCAACAAATGTTTCAAAGCCTTTGGCGAGGCTAAAATCGTCGGTATTACGATACACATAAATAGTACGGGTAAAAGGATAGCTATTTAATTTAAAAGAACTTTGACTTGGTAATTCAAAAGTGTTACTATTAAGTTTACTAATAGGAATAAATTTTACTAATGCTTTGTTGGCTTTGTAAATACTATCGTCAACATCACTTAACCATGCAAAATCAATAAACGCAATGGTATTTTTAGTTTTAGCAACAAAATTTATGCTTTCAGAACTTGAATTTAAAACATTGCAATTTGCCGAAAAAGGTTGTCCTTTTAAAACAGAATCTAACAAATAATGCATTACGGCTGAATTTTTTTTATCAATCAACACGCTCAATTTTGTATCGTTACTAATCGAGTCTTTACAAACAAAGGGTTTGGTTAACAAATCAATTACTTGCTCATAGGTTAATTTATCAATTTGGGTATTAATGTTGGTAATTAAAGCTACACCACTTTTTGCTACAGCGCTATATTTTGGCGTGTATTTTTTTGAAGCGAATGCTTTTTGCTCGGCATCGTTTAACATTCGAGAAATTACGATTGCTTTGCAACTATCGTTATACAAGGCTTCTACGGCTTCATTTTCAGATGTTTGCCTGGCTTCGATATGAGCGTTTGAATAAAATGACTCAAAAGTATATATGTGATTTTCAAGATGGCGTTGCAAGCCTTCGTCGTAATATATTTTTAGTTTACCCGATGTAGGCGAATTGTCGGTATAATCGTTTTTAAAATAATTTTTGCAGGAGTTTAAACAAAAAAACACAGTACCAAGTACCAAAACGTTAGACGTTATACGAAAAATTTTAGTCTTCATTTTTTTTAGAATATTTAAGCGTTTGGTAAATTCGAAAACTTCTGTAAACAGTATAAAGCAAAAGCACACATATAAAGGCAATCCGTTTAGTGCCGTGCATAGTTTCTATCATAAAACCTGTAAAAGTAAAGGCAATTGCCAAGCCAAGCGATACAAGCGCTACTAAGCCACCAAACCATATTGAGAGATTATTTAAACCTAGTTTCATATTATTATTTTTTAACGCGGAATTTTTGAGTTAGAGAGTTCGCGCAATTTTTTTTATTCTGTGCGCTTTGTAACTTTTTTTCTTTGTGTTGTTTTTAATTTATTTTATATATTTTTGTTTCGCATCGCTAAAGGTAGGGAAGTTATTATGATGCCAATTCATAATTACTGCGCCATCTTTCACTAATATCAACCCCGGGTTGCTTCGTATCATTGTTTTTAAAACGGTACCATCTACCATTGCAAAATCTACCAACACATTATGTGTATGTTTAAATTTATCCACATCAGCCGCACTGCTTGCTGTTAGGGCAATTATTTTGTAACCGCTTTGTGTAGCTAATTTATAAAAATCATTTATTTTTGCTATTAGGGTTTCATTATTGGCTGTTAAATTTATATCGTGCATAATTAACCAAAAACTGTAATTTTTATCGTTTAAAATGCTGTCGGTAATGTTTACGCCATCAAATGTATTTACTGTAAAATCGGTTATTTTTGGAGGACTTTGGGCTTCTTTAACAACAACATTATCTGTAGCAAACCATTTCCAATTCAACGTATCTTGCCAGGGATAATTTTTTAAATCGAAATGTTTTTTCTCACCCGTTTTTAGATTTTCATAAATAAAGCCTGTTTCAATTACAGCGTCCTGATATCCCTCACCTTTTTTCATTTTTTCTTTAATGTTATTGCCAATTTTATAAGCTCTAAAATCTAACGGTGGTAGGTTGCGAATTGCATATATAGGAAACCCTAAGGAAAACAATAACGCTAAAATAAATAAGGTGTTTGTTACTAGCGGATTTGTGAGAGGATTAATATTTTTTCGTCCTGCAAAAAGCAGCGTTATAAGTATTAATAACACTATATCTTTCCAAAAGCTTGTCCATGGTTTTAAAACTAAAAAATCGCCAAAACATCCGCAGGTAGTAACTTTGTTAAAACAAGCACTGTAAAAAGTTAGGAAAGTAAAAAATGCAATTTGCCCTAAAAGTAACCACAACGTTAGGTTAGATTTATAACCAATTAACAACATAGCGCCTAAAATAATTTCGCTGGCACAAAGTATTACTGCTAAGGGCAGAGCAATGTGAGCCATACCCTCAAAAAAACCGGTAAAAAATTCGAAATTTCCATCTTTTACCGCTGCGGTAAATACTTCAAAATACTCTTTTAATTTATAACTAAAACCTACAGGGTCGTTTGCTTTTATAAACCCTGAAAAAATAAACAGCCCCCCCACTAAAAACCGTGAAATATGAGTGAGTATAGCCATTTTTGCTATAAAATCCGCACCATTAATTAAAAGTAATTGTACCGCTAACAATACAATTAAAGTAGTTTTGCTAAAACATGGCGGACAAATAAAATATAACAAAACTGCTAAGCCTGCTGACCAGATAAAGCGAAATAATTTTGTAGAAAAGAATTTTTTCATAAAACACTAAATTACATTAATAGATTTTAAAAAATAGACCATTAAGCATTTTTAACTAACAGTTGGTTTTTAACAGAATTTTCCTTCAAAATATTATACTTCCTGTATCTCCAACCAACGCATAGTTTTTTCGTCTAAATTAGTAGTTAGAGAAATTAATTCTGTATTTAATTTTTGAATGTGTGCATAATCAGTAATTCCACTTGCTAATTCTAATTCTAAACTTTTCTTTTTTTCTTCTAATGTTGGCAGTTCTTTTTCTAATTCGCTTAATTCGTGTTGTAATTTAAACGAGAGTTTTTTTGGAGTAGCTGCACTAATAGTTTCAAACTTTGCTGAGGTTGAGCTTGTAGAAACCTCTGCTTTAATTACAGCTGCCTTGCTAGCTATGTCAGCTTCGACTCCGCTTAGCGTGACAGCCTTTTTTCCATTTACTTTTTGTTCTTGTTTCCACTCACGGTAATCGCTATAAGTGCCCGGGTAATCTTTAATTTCGCCATCGCCTTCAAATGCAAAAACATGGTCTACCAGCCTATCCATAAAATATCTATCGTGACTTACAATCAGCACGCATCCTTTAAATTCGTCTAAAAATTCTTCTAAGGTTTGTAAAGTAACAATGTCTAAGTCGTTGGTGGGCTCATCTAAAATTAAAAAATTCGGATTTTTTACAAGTATGGTTAATAAATATAAACGACGTTTTTCGCCGCCACTTAATTTGCTTACAAAACTGTGCTGTACTTCGGGTGGAAAATTAAAACGCGTTAACAAAGCTGATGCAGAAAGACTTGTACCATTAGCTAAAGGAATAAACTCAGCAATATCTTTTACTACTTCTAATATACGTTTGTCGTTATTTAATTGTATCCCACCTTGTGAATAGTAGCCAAATACAACGGTATCACCTGTTTGTACTTTGCCGCTATCTACTTGCAATTCGTTTAAAATAATTTTTAAAAGGGTAGATTTACCCACCCCGTTTTTACCAACTACGCCAATTTTTTCGCCATTAATAAAGGTGTAGGTAAATGGATTTATTAATTTATTATCTCCAAAATGTTTAGATATTTTATGAAGTTCCACAATTTTAGAACCCAAACGTTCCATTTTCACGCTCAGTTCAATCTTTTTTTCGGTACGTTTTTGCTTTGCTTTTTCTTCAACGTCATAAAACGCATCAACTCTGCTTTTTGATTTTGTTGTGCGGGCTTTTGGCATTTTACGTACCCATTCCAGCTCACGGCGGTATAAATTTTTTGCCTTGTCAATTTCGGCATTTTTAATCATTTCGCGATCGGCTTTTTTAGTAATGTAATATTCAAAATCGCCTTTGTATTCAACTAACTCGCCATTATCTAATTCAATAATAGTATTACAAACGGCATCTAAAAAATAACGGTCGTGGGTAACTAACAATATGCTTAATGCGGAACTTTGTAAATAATGTTCCAACCACTCAATCATATCAATATCTAAATGATTGGTAGGCTCATCCATAATAACCAAATCGGGTTTATTAATTAACACCAATGCCAGCGCCACACGTTTTTTTTGTCCGCCGCTTAATGTATTTATTACTTGTGTTAAATCGTTTAATTCTAAACGCGATAAAATTTCATTAATATTTGTTTCATACTCCCAAGCATTTAACTCATTCATTTGCGTAAGGGCTTCGTCCATTAAAATTGCCGATGCATCGTTAGGATTGGTTTCGGAAAGATGAATGGCTTCGTCGTATTTTTTAATACATTTTACAAAGGGGTTATCAGCATTATCAATTAACTGCCGAATGGTTTGCTCTTCGCTAAGGGTAAAATTTTGATCTAAAAAAGCAACCGAAATATTTTTACGAAAAACCACTTCGCCTTCGTCGGCAATTTCAATGCCCTTTAAAATTTTAAAAAGCGTTGTTTTGCCACTACCATTTTTGGCAACCAATGCAACTTTATCGCCATAATTAATGCCAAAATTTATTTTATTAAAAAGTGTTTTTGTACCGTATTGTTTTGATAAACCGCTAACCGAAAGTAAATTCATGGGCGTGAATTTACTAATTTTTATGCATCGGATTATGTTTTATAAATCGCAGAATTTTAAATATTATTAGAGTTTTTATTTCCAAAAAAATTTCGTAATTTTATTAATCTTTATATATTTCTATAAAAATTTATTTAAATGAAACATACATCAAAAATTTTAATAGTTACCTTAGTAGTAGCATTTATATCGTGTAAAAAAGATACTAAGACAGTTGAGCCAGAGCCTATACCAGCGTTTGGCAAACTAAATATTGAATTTGAAAACGTAGTTGGTACTGCAAGCTTGCAGTTTGGTACTAATTATGTAAACCAAAATGGCGATACGTTTAAAGTTTCGAAATTTAATTATTATATCTCAAACATTGTGATTACTAACAATGATAACTCTACGTTTATTGAGCCCAATAGTTATCATTTAGTTGAACATTCTAACCCTACCAGTTCCCAAATTATGTTAAGCAACGTTCCCGCAGGCTCTTACAAAACTATTAGTTTTATGTTAGGTGTAGATAGTACGCACAACGTTTCGGGGGCGCAATCAGGTGATTTAGAACCAGGAAAAGGAATGTTTTGGACGTGGAGTACAGGATACATAATGTTTAAATTGGAAGGAACTTCGCCCAAAGCACCAGCGATTAATTCATATAACATAGAATATCATGTGGGAGGATTTAAAGGTGCTTACAATTCACTATGTAATTTCACCTTTAATTTTGCAAGTACTACAGCTAATGTTAGCGCATCAATTAGCCCTAAAATACATTTGCAAACAGATGTATTAGAGATGTTTAAAAATCCTTCAACAGTTAATATTACTACAGATTATTCAATTGTGAATGTTAATAGCAGATCGAAAATGATTGCTAATAATTACACAGATATGATACACTTTGAACACGTACATAACTAATGATTAAAAAGGTTGTATTATACATTTGCTTTTGTATATTTTTAATTAGCTGCAAGGTTGACCCAAAGATTAATGCGCCCTTACCTAGTGGTAAATTAGCTGAAATTATACCCGAAGGCTGGCCACAGCCAATTTATACGTTTAGTGCAAATACCATAAGCGAAAATAAATTTGTATTAGGAAGAGCATTGTTTTATGAAACAATGCTAAGCATAGATAATTCTATTTCTTGCGGTAGCTGTCACCAACAATTTTCCGCTTTTGCTAATGCCGACCACAATGTTAGCCATGGGGTAAACGAGCTGTTAGGAACACGTAATTCGCCGGCTTTATTTAATTTAAATTGGCACACCAGTTTTATGCATGATGGTGGCATTAATAATATTGAGGTACAACCACTAGGGCCTATTTCTAATACACTCGAAATGGCCGAGAACATAAATAATGTGATTACCAAATTACAAGCAAGTGCTAAGTATAAAGATTTATTTAATAAAGCGTATGGAACCGAAACTGTAGATTCGCAAAAAATGCTTAAGGCAATGGCACAATTTATGGGCTTAATGTATAGTTATAAAAGCAAATATGATTTATACAAGCGTGGCGAAAATAACACACAACTAAGTGATGCCGAACTACGCGGCTATAATTTATTTATTTCAAAATGCAATACTTGCCATAAAGAGCCTTTGTTTAGTGATTTCCAATTCAGAAGTAACGGTATGCCAATTAACTTGTTTTTAAACGATAGCGGCAGGGCACATATTACAGGCTTAGCTCAGGACAAATACAAATTTAAAACACCAAGTTTAAGAAATGTTGCATTAACTAAACCGTATATGCACGATGGTAGTTTACAAACCTTAAACCAATGTTTAGATCATTACACAAACCCAATTACTAATACTGTTAATTTAGACCCTTTGTTACAAACCAACGGGATACCAATGACTAGCGCAGAGAAACAAGATATTATTGCTTTTTTAAATACCTTAAACGATTACGAATTTATAAACGATAAGCGTTTTGCAGACCCAAATTTTAAATAATATAAAACATGAAAAGTATTTTTCAAGTAGCGTTTTTATTTTTAATCGCTTTTTATGGATGCAAAAAAAATCAATTAGATGGTAAAGCAACAATTAGTGGTAGCGTTAAGCATCATGAAAAAATTATTGCAAACGCTACAATTTTTATAAAATTTAATGCAAGCGAATTGCCGGGCGTTGATACTACTTTATATGATGCCAAAGTAAGAGCCGATGCTAGCGGTAATTATACAATAAAATGTTATAAGGGCAATTATTTTTTATACGGTTATGGTTACGATAATCAGGTAACTAGTAATAATGGCAGGGTTACTGGAGGTAGCACAGTTAAAATGCGTAGTAACGAAAAAGCAACCATTGATTTGGCAGTTACAGAATAACGGATAATGTTTACGAACATACACATGGTATATTTATCAATAAAAAACTACAGATAAATACAAATATGAATAGTTTGTTTTTAAGGCTGTGCAGATGTAAACTACAAAAATTTTGTTATTAATACATCTTTTCAATCTAATGTTTACTAAAAGGTAGGCAGCCAAAGTTTATTTACGACCGGAAGATTGGTGGTGACCGAAACATGTAATTTTAAAATAAAAGCTTGATTTAATTACCCATTTTTAATGTTAAATCTACCAAGCGGTTACTGTAGCCCCATTCGTTATCGTACCAGCCAATAATTTTTACAAGATTGCCTACAATGCTAGTAAATTCGGCATCGTATAGTACGCTGTGAGGGTTGCCAATAACATCTACGCTAACAATCGGGTCTTCGGTATATTCTAAAATGCCTTTTAAATGCGTTTGTGAAGCTAATTTATAAGCGGCATTAATTTCTTCTACACTTGGTATTTTTGTGAGTACGCAGGTTATATCAGTTAACGAGCCATCAGGCACAGGTACACGCATGCCGCAACCGCCAATTTTACCTTCTAAATGCGGAAATATTTTTGTGATGGCTTTAGCAGCACCTGTAGATGTTGGGATTATACTCATTGCAGCTGCCCTTGCTCTCCGCAAATCTTTGTGAGGAGCATCGTGTATGCGCTGGTCGTTTGTGTAAGAGTGAACGGTTGTAATAAAGGCTTCTTCAATGCCAAACTGTTCTAACACTTTTAGCATAGGTGCGGCGCAATTAGTTGTACAGCTGGCGTTCGACACTATAACGTCTTCGGACTTAACAGTAGAATCGTTAACGCCTAATACAATAGTTTTAATTCTATCGTCAGTGGCAGGCGCACTTAGTATTACTTTTTTTGCTCCCGCTTGTAAATGTTTATTAGCACTTTCTTTAGTTAAGAACATTCCGGTACTTTCAATTACAATATCAATGTTATACTGTTTCCATGGAAGTTTTGATGGCTCGTTACTATTTGTAATAATTATGGTTTGCCCGTTTACTACTAAATTATTTTCGTGTATCTTAATCATACCATTAAACGCACGATGCACCGAATCATATTTTAAAAGGTGTGCCAGGGTTTTAGTATCAGTTACATCGTTAATGGCAACAATTTCAATATTGGGATTATTTATGGCGTTGCGAAAATACATTCTGCCAATACGCCCAAAGCCATTAATGGCTACTTTTATTTTGTTCATGATTTATGAGGTTTTTTTTCGCCTGAAGAAAGGTTATATATAAACCAATCATTCTTAATTCGTATTAATATTTCGTTAGCACTATATTGTTTAACCTCCAAAATATTTAAAACTTTTTCTTCTTTAGTATTTATTGTATAAACAATATAATATTCGCTCGGTTCAAATATTTTATGAATAATAAATGTTTTGGTTGCCATATCTATATGCCGTTTAAAATTGTAAATTCTTTCACCGGAATAATTAAATATATCATCATCAGCACCCACATTAACGCCACTACTACAAGCTATTATCAAAGAATCGACAGTGTTTATTTTGATGCCCGAATAATTATAATCTATAATTTTTTCTTCTTTTAAATTTATCAAACCGGTATATACTTGACCGCTTTCATGTTTTTCTTCTACTATTAAAAAATTAGGGTCGTTGCTTAAAACAATACTATGGTAACCATTAAATGTAATCTGCTTAAATTTTTTATCAATTAAATATTTTTTATTTTTAAAAGTAGCTGTAAAATAATTTTTGTCATCGTATAATTCTTTTAAAGAATTTTTGCTTAAGCTAAAAACACTCGCCGTATCTTTTGTATCAGTTTTTATAGTTAATATTTTTTTACCGGCATTTAAATAGTTGCATGCATAAGTTGTAGTAACTAATTTTATAAAGCGATTAGCATTAGCCCCCTTTATTTTAAAACAGGCTAAACAAACTTTATTTGTATTATCAAAATTAAAAATCGTATCATATACCGCATCAATTACTATTTGCTCATTTTTTTTAATACCCCATTTAGCACCAGTTTTAAATGCTTGAGGTTGGGCGGTTAATTTAACAACAAAAAAAATTAAAAATATGTAGTTGATTTTTTTCAATTTAAAAAATCAATAATATTATTACAAACTTCGGGCACATGCTCTAGATTTAAAGTGTGTCCGGCATTTTTTATTACTGTAAGTTTAGAGCCGTTTATATGCAAATGTACCTCGTTAGCTAAATGCACAGGAAGCAACAAATCTTTCTCTCCCTGCATAACAAGGGTTGGGGCTGTTATTTTTTCTAATTCTTTTCGATAGTCTCGTCGTTCTCTGGTGGCTCGCATTAAATTAAAAATAGCTTCTTTACTTTGGCTTAATTCTTTGCGAGATTCTTTCATTAATTCAATAGGAATAATTGGTTTAGAAAAATAATTTTCGCTTAACACACTTGGCAACATAATATCTAACATTAAATTGTAACCGCCATACTCTAAGGCACGCCACCAACTCAATTCAATAGCTTCGTAATAAGGCGTTTTATGTGCAAAAGTTGATATTAATATTAATTTATCTAGTTGTTGAGGGTATAACACAGCAAAATGCTGAGCCACTAAACTGCCATAAGACAAACCTATAACAGTTGCAAACTTTATGTTTTCTTGTTTTAAAACCAAACTAACGTCTTGCGCATGTGTATCAAAATTTCGCCACTCAGCTTCGTTTGTACTTTGCCCTTGAAAAATAAAATCTATTAAAATCAACTTATACTTTTCTTTAAAATAAGGTAAAACAAAAAACCACGATGCCGTTGATTGCGTTAAACCGTTTAAAAAAACTAACGTGCTGCTACTTTGCAAATTCCCCTGAACTTCGTAGTATATATCTAAATTATCGTGTGTTTTACTAATCATAAATAATTAAAAATAACTTTACTTTCCTCTACCACTAAGGTAGCGTTCTTCCCTAAATATAAAGCCAAATTTTTGTTAACATGCCCCGAAGGAAAGTTAAAGCAAACAGGATAGTTATAGTCTTTAACGGCATCAAGAATAATTTCTTCAGCAGTTTTTCCATAAGGCACAATATTGTCTTTCATATCCGTCATTCCCCCAACTACAAGCCCTGCAAGATTTTTGAGTTTCCCGCTACGTTTTAGGTTTAACATCATTCTATCAATGTGGTATAATTGTTCGTCTAAATCTTCTATAAATAAAATGTTATTTTTAGTTTTAATGCCATCTCTGCTACCATTTAAAGCACAAAGTAAAGATAAATTTCCGCCAACAACCTTACCTTCAGCCATTCCAATTTTATTTAATTTATTTTTGGGAATGTTATAATTTATTGTTTCGCCAATCAATAAATTATATATGGAAGTTGTAGCAACTTTATTTTTCGAAAACTGAAAAGCCATTGTGCCATGAATACAGGCAATAGTTATTTTTTGCAAACGGCTGTGAATAACAGTAGTATCGCTGTAACCGATAAACCATTTAGGATACGTTTTTAGTTTAGAAAAATTTACCGAATCAATAATTTTTAAAGTACCATAACCACCGCCTGCAATTAATACTGCTTTTGCTATTTTATGATTTACAGCCCACTGTAAATCTTGTGTACGTTCTTCATCTGTACCCGCAAATTGATAGTGCGTTTTATAAATATTTGCGCCCAACTCAACAATTAGCCCCCAACTTTTTAAAATTTTAATAGCAGGTGCAATTTGTTCCTTGCTTCTCGCTCTGGCAGTAGCAATAATTAAAATGGTATCACCTTTTTTTAAATATTCGGGAACAATCATTTGCGATTTTTCTTTTTCGATTTTTTTTCTTTTTTGTCGAATTTCTTTTTTTTCTTTTTTTCTTTTCTATTTTCAGTTAATTTTTCCGCCAACCGCTTACCATCGTCTTTCTTGATAATAGTCTTTTTAATCACTTTTACCTTCCCTGCCCCCTTTAACTTTTCCTGGTAAGCAATATTTTTTAAATTTTGTTTGTACCTATCATTTTCAGGTTCGTTTTCAACTTTAATGTGAAACCATAATTCGCCTTTTTTTATACGGTAAATCTGCATTTCCGATACGCCAAATTTTTCTGCCAATTGTTTGTAAGATAATTTTCGTTTTGGATTCCAAATCATTTTTTTAAGTTCAGTCGCACTTTTTTCATTTAAAACACGGCTATGAACACTTTTCGTAAATGCCTTTTTTTCTCTGGATAAAATTGTACTTGGGCTTTTATCAATATGATTTCTATGTTCTTTTATAGTAACCCATTTTAAATTTGATGGATTGTTGTTGGTATAATCATGGTCTAAATGAATTACGGCAGTTTGTTTTGCAGATGATTTTTTAACAAATGCAGTCGCAACCATTTTCGCAAGTGATAACGTTTGCTCTTTACCACCAACTCGCAAACGATGGCGTACGCTACCACTTTTAATTTTTTTAACCCGGACTTCTATTTCGCCATCAGCCTTTTTAAAGCCATATTCACCTTTGTTTGAAACTACAAACGGCAAGTCTGTTTTTTTATTATTTACTAAAATTGGTTTCCAGATTTCGTTATTTTTGCTCATCGTTTTATGTATTTATACTATCTTTATACAAAATTAAGATTATTAATTACATCCGCAAACCGTTAGTAAAATAATTTATTACCCTTTGCAAATATATTTATGAGTAAAAATTTTAAACGCACTCTCGTAACAGCAGCTTTGCCTTACGCCAATGGTCCAATTCATATCGGTCATTTGGCAGGTTGTTATTTACCGGCTGATATCTATGTACGCTATTTGCGCGGCACTGGGCACGATGTTAAATTTATTTGTGGTAGCGATGAACATGGAGTACCTATTACTATTAAGGCAAAAAAAGAAGGCACAACACCACAAGCTATAGTGGACAAGTACCATAAACTAATGGGCGATGCTTTTAATGAGTTTGGAATTTCTTTTGATGTTTATTCACGTACCTCTTCTAAAATTCATCATCAAACAGCTTCTGATTTCTTTTCTAAATTATATAATAACGGTAGTTTTACAGAACAAGTTACTGAACAGTATTTTGACGAAACCGCAAACCAATTTTTAGCCGACCGTTACATTACGGGTATATGCCCCAAGTGCGCAAACCCTAATGCTTATGGCGACCAGTGCGAAAAATGCGGTAGCTCTTTAAATGCTACAGATTTAATAAATCCTAAATCAACTTTAAGTGGCAACAAGCCGATATTAAAAGAAACTAAAAATTGGTTTTTGCCTTTGGATAAACTTCAACCAAAAATAAAAGCATACATAGAACAACATAAAGATTGGAAAACTAACGTATATGGGCAATGTAAAAGTTGGTTAGATAGTGGTGATGGTTTGCAGCCCCGAGCCATGACGCGTGATTTAGATTGGGGTGTACCTGTGCCGATAAAAGATGCAGATGGAAAAGTGCTATACGTTTGGTTTGATGCGCCTATAGGTTATATAAGTGCTACTAAAGAGTTATTACCAAATAATTGGGAAGATTATTGGAAAAAAGAAGAAAGCCGTTTAATACATTTTATAGGAAAAGATAATATTGTTTTTCATTGCATTATTTTTCCTGCTATGTTAATGGAACACGGCGAATTTATTTTAGCCGATAATGTGCCAGCGAATGAATTTCTAAATTTAGAAGGTGATAAAATTTCCACATCGCGCAATTGGGCAGTATGGTTGCATGAGTATTTACATGAGTTTAAAGGGCAGCAAGATGTGTTGCGATATACTTTGTGTGCAAACGCGCCGGAAACAAAAGATAATGATTTTACCTGGAAAGATTTTCAAACAAAAAATAACAGTGAGTTGGTTGCTATTTTTGGAAACTTTATTAACAGAACCTTAGTTCTTACCCATAAGTTTTATGAGGGTAAAGTGCCAACGGCTACAAATTACACCAAAGAAGATTTATTAACTTTAGAAGAATTAGCCAACGCACCACAAAAAATTAGCAAAGCTATTGAGCAATTTAAATTTAGAGAAGCTATAAGCGAATGGATGAATGTTGCCCGAATAGGCAACAAATATTTAGCTGAAACTGAGCCTTGGAAATTAATAAAAACTGACGAAGAGCGTGTTAAAACCATTATGAACATTGCACTTCAAATTAGTTGTAATTTGGCAATATTGGCGGAACCCTTTTTACCTTTTACATCTAACAAATTATTTAAATTATTAAATATTCAAAAATTAAATTGGAACGCCGCTTTGCAAACGTCAAATATACACGCCGGACATATTATAAATAAAGAAGAATTATTGTTTGCAAAAGTAGAGGATGAACAAATACAATTACAATTAAATAAATTAGAGCAAAGTAAATTAGCAAATGCAATTTCGGCCTCGGTAAAAGAAATAAAAACTGAAACTACCTTTGATGATTTTACAAAAATGGATATTCGTATTGCTACAATTGTAGCTGCGGAAATTGTACCAAAAACAGATAAATTATTAAAACTTACATTGGATACTGGAGTTGATACTCGCACTGTTGTTAGCGGTATTGCGGCCTACTATAAGCCGCAAGACGTTATAGGGCAAAAAGTATGTTTGTTGGCTAATTTAGCGCCTCGTAAAATAAAAGGAATTGAAAGTCAAGGCATGATTTTAATGGCTGAAAACGCCGATGGTGAATTAAGTTTTATTTCTCCAACAAAAGCACAAATTAGTAATGGCAGCGAAGTTAAATAAATATTTTATAATGCTTATTTTATTAGCGGTTGGTATTTCCGGTAAGGCCCAAAGTATTGTTGTTACCGATTATCCTGATTATAAAAATTCAGCGCAACATAAAAAATTTGCTCGACGCAATAATAAAATAGCCGAATGGCAGATTAATAAACTAAAAGAAGGTGCATTAATTGTTAGGCTAAAAACGGATGCAATGACCGTTAATGCATTAAAAAAACAGGGAAACTATAAATTAGCTGAAAAAAGGGAATTAGAACTTTATGCCATAAACAAAACAGTAGTAATTTCATTTAAGGATTATTATACATTTAGTAAAGTATATTTTATATATAGTAATTATAGCGACAGTTTATTTAAAGGGAAAAGAACAAATATGTTTTTAGATACTAATTTACAAATAGATAAAAATATAATAATGAAAGAAGATTATTATTTAATTGCAGACAAAGATTTTTTATATAATTCTTCAATAGGTTTTGTAAAGGAAGATACAGCAAAATTTGTTAAAGAATCAGGGAATCCGGAAAGACATAAAGCTTTTGTACTTAAAAATAAATATGGGCATCAACTTCACAATCCGTTTCCTTTTTATATAGGTTATTACACAAATTATGGGAAAACAATAGTAGGCAAACGATTTGATTTCCCAATTAAGATATTTAAAACAACAAATCAAAAAGACTCTATAAGTTTTGTGGTCAATAAAAATTATGTTACAGAACAAACTGAAATTACAAAGGGCGTTAGAAAAGCTGTTATTTTAAGACAAAATGAAACTACACGTATTGTTGAAATAGAAAAAGATTATTTATATGAACGCATTTCATTGTCGGTAGAAAACTTAAATGATAATTTAATACTTTTCCATAAAAACTCACGAATGCCTTTGGATGAGGATTTAAACGACCCATTAATAAAACCATATTTATATTAATAAAAGCATTGATAAAAAAATCATAATTATCATACAAAATCCGCGTCATCCGCGTTCTATTATTTAACGTTTAGATTTTTGGCAATTACATAAATTGTTATATCTTAGATTAAAATTTAATTATGAAAAAACTAATTTTTTCTTTTTCGTTGTTGTTTATTTGTTTGATAACTGTATCACAAAGCGATACTTTATATTTACAAAAAAACAAAAAAGTGGCTTGTAAAATTTACGAAATTAACGAGTACGAAATTAAATACAAACAAGCGAACATGCTTGACGGACCTACTTATTTTATTGATAAATCTTCAGTTGTTAAATACTGTTTATCAAACGGCTTTTGCGAAAGGCTTACCGCGGATGAACTATCTTTAGAAAATGAACATAAAGAAATTTTAGGAAACAGACAGGTAGTAAAAATTCACCCGTTTTCGTTTGCCGGAAGCCATATTAGCTTTGCTTATGAGAAGGTAATAAAAGTAGGAATGAATTTGGATATAGAAGCCGGTTACATTAATTCAAACATTAATACATCTGCAAATATTTTTGGAGTAAATAATTACGGAGATATTTTTAAATCGGGCATTTATTTTAAGCCGGGTGTTAAGTTTTTTTTAGGGCAGGATTTTTCAATTAAAGGTTTAAAATATGCTCATCCTCTAAAAGGGCGATACATAAAATTAGATGCGGTTATTGCAAACGTTAATTATAATAATGTAAGCCAGACTATAGGAATTGGATACCCAACTTATTCTTATCAAACTATATACACGGATGTTAGAGCAATAGCTTATGGCGGTTTTGTAAATTATGGACGCCAATTTATTTTAGGCAATATTTTAACGTTGGATTATTATGTTGGCGTTGGTTTTACAGGCCAGTCGTTAACGTATACTAATCCTAATTATAATTCAAATTTGTATAATTATGGCGGATACAGATATAACGAGTACCAATTTTCAACAAATTATTATAGTTTTTTTAGAGTTCCTACAATTGGTATGAGTTTTACCGCAGGCTTTAGAATTGGTTACATCATCCCCGAACCAAAACAAAAATCAAAAAGCAATAAGGCTAAGGTGAATTAGGTTTTTTGCTAAAGTTCGTTTAGAGATGAGTCAGCTACATTATGCCGTACGACAGAATAACAATGGAAATATTATTCTCGAAAGAACAAATAACTGAAATAATATATGAGGCTGACTCCAATTTAAATTATTATTTAGGAACGGCTGTTTTCTATGGAGAATCGACAGAAAGAAGGATCCTTACAATTTCCAAGAACAAACAATTAATATTTGTAGAAGGAAATAATCATACTGGCTTTAAACATCTAAGAGAAAGACACGTCCCTTTTAATTTTAAAAATTATTGGGTATTAGACACTGAAAATGGCGCTCGGCTTGACAAGCCAAGTAAGTTTCATCCCAAAATGATGCCAATTGTTGAATATGTTAAAATTGCCGACGCTGTTTTCTCGGACGAGAATAAAAATGAGCACAAAAATAAAAGATCAGATCTTTTTGATATGTTCACTGGAACCTATTGTTTTGAATCCGATATACCTGAAACATTTCACCTTATTATGTATAAGGATACGAGATTAGTTCATTCTTTGTTCCCTGACAAAAAAAAAGCACAACAGAAAAAATAAAACAAGCTATGGCAAAGGATTCGTGTTGACCAAAACGAAATTTTCTGAAGGACATAATCATCTTATTGTTCCTTACGAAAATGAAAGAGGAAAGATTGAGTATTCGGTTCTAATAAGAAAATTTTACGAGGAGAAAATTGAAAGAACATTTATTTTAAAACATGACACTGACGAAAATCCGGAATCAAGTTATCAAATCGCGGAACAGACTTTTACTGACTTTGAATCTTTTAATAGAGAGGTTATTAATCGTTATCAGTTAACTGATTTAGAATACTTCGAAAAAATAAATGATAGAATCGACAACGAAGGCGAAAAATAACACGAGCTAACATCTGTTAGCCGCAAACCGTTATACCTATTTCACCAGAATCAACTCATCAATAATATTTTTTGCACCACCTAATTTATCTACTATAAATAGCATATAACGTATGTCTAAACTAATAGTACGGTTAAGGTCTTTATCTACAGCTAGTTTATGGCTAAGGGCTTCGTAATTGCCGTCAAATGCCAAACCTATTAATTCTCCCTTTCCATTTAAAACTGGTGAGCCGGAGTTACCTCCCGTAATATCATTGTTGCTAATAAAAGATACCACAACGTCGCCTGTTTGCTTATCAGCGTATTGTCCAAAATCTTTATTTTTTATTAATTCTATTAATTTAGCGGGCGCGTCAAACTCATAATCGTTTGGTTTGTATTTTTCTAAAATACCTTTTACAGTACAAATTTCTTTACAATGCAAGCCATCTTTTGGTGTATACGATTTTACATTGCCATAACTAATACGCATGGTTTGGTTAGCATCAGGGTATATGTTTTTATCGTTACGCATTTGTAAAATACCTTTTTGGTACAAATTGTTTAACGCATAATTATTTGCATTAAATTCTATAAAAAACTTATTGTAATTGTTGTTGTAATTATCAGTAAAAGCAGTTGCGGTTTTATAAGCTATATCTTTATGAAGTGTTGCAGTGTCGGGCTTTGCAATAAAGTTAGCCCAGGCTTCTTTATTTAATAAAAATGTATTTTCAAACAGGCTTATCGAAAATTTGGTGTAGGTTTCATCACTTTCTAAATTTCCAAAATTTGTTTTTAAAGTGGTGTAAAAAGCTTGTGGACGTTGATCTGGATCAATATCCGAATAAAATAGTTTTGTAATAATAGCAACAATGTTTCTATCGCTTGTAATATTTGCCGCTTTGCTGTATTTGTCATAAGCCGTTTTTAAAGCGGTTGTAATTTTACTAACGTCTTCGGGCTTGTTGTTTGTAAGGGCATTATCTAGAGCTTTAAAACTATTTGCAAAAGCCAATAGCGGCGAACCCAATATGCCTTCGGCAATATAAACTCTGTGTTTAGCATAAGGGCGCCAGTTAGTATATGTATCTTTTATTTTTGTAAATAAGTTATCATATTCAGGTTTACCTTTAGCCCAATTGGTAAACGTTTCCTCCTCTTTTTCTTTTAAGCCAATAACATTGTGTTTAATAAGCTGTTTGCTTTCGCCATCAAAAAATTTCCAATAATTAGCCACTTGTGCGTAGTTACCCGCCAATTGAATTTTAACTGCCGGATCTTTCATCATTTCTACCAACATGCACTTTAAGCGTGCATCGCGCAAACTTACAGTGTTTGGGTTATCAATATCAACTTTTAATTTTATGCCAAACGATGTTTCGTAGCGGTTGGTACTGCCGGGGTAACCATAAATCATACTAAAATCGCCATCTTTAATGCCTTTAATTGAAACGGGTAAAAAATATTTTGGAGCATAAGGAATATTTTCTTCTTTGTATTCGGCAGGTTTTCCATCTTTACCCATATACACTCTAAAAATTGAAAAGTCGCCGGTGTGACGCGGCCACTCCCAATTATCGGTATCGCCACCAAATTTACCAATGCTTTCAGGCGGCGTACCTACTAAACGCACATCTTTATAACGCTGATAGGTAAATTGTAAAAACTGATTGCCTTTAAAAAAAGAATTGATGCGAACTTCGTAACCCGTGCCCTCGGCAGCTTTAACCGATAGTTCGTTTAAAATGGCGGGTAACTTTGCAGCTACATCGGTTGGTTTAAGGTCTTTTATTTTTTCTTGCACTTTAGCGGTAACGTCTTCCATTTTAATTAAAAATTGAACGCTTAAGCCGGGACAAGCAATTTCCTCAATTTTTGATTTTGCCCAAAAACCATCTTTTAAATAATTGTGTGCAACAGTGCTTGCCGCAGCTATGTCATTATAACCACAATGGTGGTTAGTAAATAATAAACCTTCGTTACTTACAATTTCGGCGGTGCAGCCTTGGCCAAATAAAACAATAGCATCTTTTATAGAGTTTTTATTTAAGCTAAACAATTGCTCCTTTGTAAGTTTAAGGCCTTTTTTTACCATATCGGCATACACTTTATCACCCAACAATTGTGGCAGCCACATTCCTTCGTCGGCTTTTGATAAAAAGTTTAAAAATAGAACGGCTATTAAAACTAGAGCAATTTTTTTCATATTTAGATTTTATTTTTTTAAAACGGTGGCGCAAAAGTACAAACCGTTTTAGATTTTCAGTACTATTTTAGATGAATAAGCCTATTTATAGACGGATTTTATTGAAAAAAGAGTAAAAATTAGATATTTTTAAGATAAGAGTAATTATACCTTAAAGTTTATGTAAAAAATTACCTTTACCTTTCCTTAAAATAAGTAATTATTTGTGAATAGACACTTTACAAAAATACGTTTGTTGTTTAAACGGGTAAGTTTTTATTTACCGTTTACCTTATATTTTGTTTTATTTTTAACAGGAGTTTTTTTCGGATACCGTTGGTTAGATAAAAAAGCAAATATCGCCGATTCGGCTTACAAAGATATATTTTTGTTATTGCTAACTGTAGCTTTGGGTTTTTGTGTAGCAATAATTTGTTTTGGTTTTATTTCGGTGGTGCTAGCATTTATTTTTATTAAGCTAAAACAAAAAAATAATAAAGTCGATTTTCAAATTAATAAATCGCTAAACGAATTAAGTGCAACAAAACAATCGTTTACAATTATAATACACCCTGTTTTAAAACCTTTACTGGGCTTTATAAAAATCAGATTAAATTACGATAACTCACTTTATTCCGAAAAATTTTCTTTAACCAAAGAAAAAAACATTACCTTTTTTAATTTAACTGTAAATGGCACCTACAATTGGCAGTTACCCGAAATTAGAGAATATAAAGTAGAAAAAGCTATTATTTATTTTGAAGATTTTTTTCAGTTTTTCTCGCTCGCAATTAACTTAAAAACAAATACAACGTTTAGTACAACTCCTGAAACATTTATTATTAAAGACATTAAATCCTTTCCGCGCAAAACGGAAGAAACAGTAACACGAATAGATGAGCTTAAAAAAGTAGAAGGTGAACTTATAAATTACAAAAACTTTGAAAGCAATGATGATGTTAGGCGTGTAGTTTGGAAAATTTATGCAAAAAACAAAGAGTTGGTTGTAAGAATTCCTGAAATTATGGATCCTTATGCTTCGCATATTTATTTGTATAATTCTTTTTATACCTCATTAAATATTACAGGAAACGAAATTTTTGAAATACCTTTTTTAAATTATTATAAAACGGCTTGTTGGTCTTTATACAAACAACTTAAAAATAAAGGCTTAGAAGTTAGGACTGTTTACGATCAATCCATTCCAACTAAAAATTTCTCTTCACAGGAGGAACAAATAGAATATGCAATCACCCTAAGTAAATGGCAAAACGAAACTAATTTAAGTAACTATGTAAAAGTTAACAACGCGTCTATTGTAATAATTTCTTCTTTAAGTAATTTAAACGAAGTAAAAGAATTGTTAGATCAATATGGAAATCAGATTTCATTTGTATTTGTTTCTTTAACCGAAAGTTTAAAAAAACAACACCTTGGAGATTGGCTGACTTGGTTTTTTATACAAAAGGAAAAAGATAAAACCGAAATTTACAAAACGAACTGGGCTGTTTCAACATTGCGTTCAAAAATTTTAAACAACGAAAAGGAATTAAAAAACTTATTAGAAAAATACGAAAAATCGGTTGTGTATAAAACTGTTTTAGATAGTTGAAGTTTGTTATTTGTAAGTTAAAGTAATTGCGAAGCGATAGCAAAGAAATGTACCGAAAACTGTTTATTAAGACATCTCAAGTAGAAAATTCAAACAAACAGATTTTCTATTCGAGGAGTCAGAGATTGAAGTAATTGAGAAAATAAAAGATTAAATTGTATAGATGGGAATTAGTAAAGTAAATAATTTTAAAAAGGTAATTGCGCAGTTAATTTTGCTGGCAATTCCCACACTTATTTTTGTTTTCTTTTTACTATGGCGGGTTAATAGTTTTTATTCTATTTTACAAAACGATTATTTAAAACAAGGCCTGTACTTTGGTATTGGCGCCGTTGTTGCTATTGTTTTTTATGCTTACAGATTTAGGTTTGTAACAACAACTCTTATACTTTTTGCAATAAATTATTTTATTTATAAAATTCTGGGCAATATTACAACCGGTGAGTTTGATGCCTTTTACGTTTCCATACAATTTTTAATTTTTAATATACTTTTCTCTATCGGATGGTTAGTTGGGTTTGGTTTTAGCCGTTCAAAATATTTTACAATAGGTTGGAGTATATTAATGTTAGCCGTACAAATTGTTGTTATTAGTAAAACCAGCGATTTTACTGTTAGTAGATTAATTGCCGATATCGTTCCTGTTTTGGCATATACGTTTTATATTATTTATACGGCAGAACTTATAAGAAACATGAACGAAAATGAATCAAAATTTACCTGGTTTATTTTTAAACGTTTATCGGGTTTTAGCATCATAATTTTGCTTTTGTTTTTTATGATATTTACGGTATTTAAAAGCGATTTTAAAGCTATTGAAAAAGAGTGGGGCGGTTCCTCTTCAAAAGGTCAAAACGATAAAGATGGCGGCGGTAAAGGCGACAATGAGTCGATGACGCAAAAAGATAAAGGTGGAGGCGTTGCTAATAAAGATCAATCAAAACTATCGGGCTCTCTTAATAAGGATAAACAATTAATTTTCGTAGCCAAGCTCGATAATTTTTTTGAGGATGGTAAAACACCCAATCCATTATATTTTACGTCGTGTTATTATTCAAAATTTGATACAGCAACTCAAACTTTTGAAACGGATGTTAATATGCCTTACAATGATTTGTTTAGTCCTGATCCTTCAAAAATTCCATTGTACTTTAAAAAAACAGATCCGGCAATAATTAAAAAATCATTAGGGATAAAAAACAGAAAAACCATTACTGCCGAAATTTACAACGTAAATCTTTCGCCAAACAGTTATTTGGCACCATCAACCGGTTACTACTGCCAACCTGTTTCAGTGCCAAAAGAATACAAAGATCAGTTTAGAAGTGCTTACACGGCAAAAATGTGGGTAAGCGAATTAAACAGTGCTTATTTTATTTATAATCCGGCCGGTAACAGGGAATTGGAAAGGTTTCAGGAGGTAAGATTTGCAAAATTAAGAGAAATAAAAAATATTGTTGGTCCCGATAAAACTTTTACTGATTATTATACTTACATGCCTGTTAGTGATGATTACAATAAAATAAAAGAATTAGCAATAAACATTACAAAAGACAAAGAAGCGCCAATTGATAAAATTTTAGCCATAAGAGATTATTTTTTAAGTAAAGACGAATTTGACCAACCTTTGTTTCAATACTCTGATAACCCCGGTATTCCGGGAATGCCGAGCGCCAACAAACTCACCTATTTTTTATTAGAAAACAGAAAAGGCTATTGCGCTTATTTTGCCGGTGCTACTTTATTTATGCTACGCGCCATAGGCATTCCATCACGTGTTGTTGCAGGATATTCTGCAGTTGATAGAAGCAGTAAAAATCCGGGATGGTATTGGTTTTATCAAGATCAGGCGCATGCATGGGTACAGGTTTATTTTCAGGAATATGGTTGGATAGATTTTGATACAACAGTACCTGATGTAAATACACAACAAGCACCTCAGCCCGATGGAACACCGCCAACCGATATGCCAAAAACATATTTAGTAGCAGATGGCAGAGTTGAAACAGTAAATTTAAAAACGAAAAGCATTACAGTTAAAGTGGATAAATTATTATATCATGATAAAGATTTTGGAACGTCGATTGCTAAAGAGTTTACAATGGATGTTTCTTTAGCTACTATAACAAGTGATACGGGTGAAGTGAAATTAGAAGCATTGAAAAAAAACATGCATGTAACGGCAGCCTCTCAGGCAGAAATATTTAAAAACATTTTGCCGGGTATTTACGATAATTTCGATTCGGTTGCGAATAAATTACCAAAAATTCTACCCATAGATCAAATAAAAATTATTCCCGATGTAGTAATACAAAAGCTAAAAGATAAAAAACAAATTAAAAAAGCGCAGCAAATAAACTGGATGTCGGTTATGTTAGTTACCCTTTTTGTAATCTTGTTTCTTGCATTAATAACAATTCTGTCACCTTGGTTTATTTGGTTATGGTTTAATACAAAAGCTAAAAAAGAAAATAAAATGAGCGCTTATTGGCGCTACAGAGCAACGCTTTATTATTTAAATCAATTGGGTTACAGGCAGGAAAGTTTAAGCCCAAAACAATTTGCCGAAAAAATAGACAAACAATTTGCAACAAATTTTATATCTTTCAGTAATGTATATCAAAAATTAAAATACAGCACCGAACCTTTATCCGTAAATGAAAAAAATACAGTAAATGAATTTTATGCGCCATTTATTAAACACATAAAAACCAAAACCGAATTTAAAATCAGATTAAAAAAATTCTTAAACCTAAACTACACCATACATTATTTTACACAACCTAAAATTAATTAATATGCAAGAACAAACCATTCAAATTGAAATAGAGCAAGCGCTAACCAATATTAAAAAACTGGTAGACAATATAGAAACGGTAATTCGTGGCAAGCGCCAGCAAATCGAATTTGTGTTAACTGCCTTGTTGGCAAAGGGTCATATTTTAATGGAAGACAATCCTGGCACCGGAAAAACGGTAATGGCAAAAACGTTGGCAAAAAGTATTGCCGGAGAAAACCATGGAGCTGCAAATTTTAAACGCATTCAGTTTACGCCTGATTTATTGCCTATGGATTTAATCGGTTCTCATATTTTTGACGATGTAAAAAAAGAATTTGTTTTTAAAAAAGGACCTTTATTTTGTAATTTATTATTGGCGGATGAAATTAACAGAGCATCTCCAAAAGTTCAGTCGGCACTATTAGAGTGTATGGCCGAAAATCAAATTACCATGGGCGAAACTACTTATCCTTTAGAAAAATTATTTTTTACGATCGCAACACAAAATCCGGTAGAGATGGAAGGAACTTACCCTTTACCGGCCGCGCAACTCGACCGTTTTTTTATTAAAATTTATTTTGGATATGTAGATGAAGCAACTGAGTTGGAAATTTATAAAGACTATTTAGGGATACAAAATAATTTAACCACTATTAAACAAGTTTTATCCATGCAGGAAATTTTGTTTTTACAACAAGAAACCGAAAAAGTATTTATGCACGAAGAAATAATTATGGCTGTTAGAAACATTGTAAGAGAAACCCGTAAACATCCCGACATTGTTTTAGGTGCCTCAACCCGAAGCGGTATTACCTTTTTAAAATGTTTAAAAGCTTACGCACTGGTAAACGGAAGAACATTTGTTACCGAAGACGATTTAAAAAACCTAACTACTGCTGTGTTGGATTACAGATTAATTTATAGAAATAAAGAAGGAAAACAAAAAGCCTTAGTACAAATTTTAACTAAAGAATTAGATAGATTGAGTAAATTAAAAATTAGTAATAATTAATAATGCTTTTTAAAAATAATCTTATATTCATATTATTAATTGTTTGTTTTGGCATGTCCTCCAATGCTACCGCTCAATCACTATCCGCGGCACGTTATGAAATTAATGCAAAACGGATTGGCGTTTATCCTACAAGCAAAGATGCATTGCCGCGAAGCAGAGAATTTATTCGTTTAGACAGCACCTATTATGTAGGTTGGATGTTTGAAGGGCTTTATAAATACGAACAATCGAGCGATTATGTTGGATATAAGCAAGCTATTGTGCCGCTTAACAAAGCCTTGTATTTATTAGAGAAAGATTATGGCGATAAATTGAAAAACATTTTTACTTCCGTTACTTATTTCCAAGACTATAGTTTTCTTTTTAATGATTTTTACGAAATAGCAACAAATTTAAGATTGACCTACAATAATGTTGAAATGCCCGATTCTACAATGGCACTGCTTGATAAAATTGATAGCTATAATTTTCAAAGAGACTTTTTTAGCACTGATTGTGACCGAGCTTGGCTCTATCATAGAAACAGATTTTATACTTCGGAAAAATACAGCTTTTTAAAAAACTCAATTCCCGAAAATGAAGTTTTGTCTTTAAATGCCTGCTATAAACAAATTGCTAAAATAAATAAAAATAAATCCATTAACGATTATTGGTATGGCTCAAACCAAAGCCAGGAAGACCTTTTAACAGTATATCATTATTTAGCCTTGCTACATAATTACAATCAAAATTACGATAGTAGTGAGTATTATTACCAATTTTTAAAAGTCGGCGGAAGAATTTCGTGGAGCAACTATGCTAATATGAAATTCGAGACCGGAAATTTTAGAGAAGCGGTTGAGAATTATTCTAAGCCGCAATACCGTAGAAAGTTTTCTTTAAACGAAGACGATTATTTTTTGCCAATGCTTTTAATTTATGGAGCACATACAAAATCGGCCATTGAGTTAACACAGCAAAAAATTATGGAAAGTGGGTCTACTCCTGGTTTTGGCTGGTACAATATTGCGTTGGCTCGAAGTTATTTATACGATGGGCAGTTAGACAGTTGCGATTTTTTCTTGAATAAAGCAGCCAACTTTAAAGAGTTGCATATTAATACAACATTAACGCAATCGCATTACGAATTTGCCATTAATATTCTTAAAATACAATTAATCGACAAAAAAATAAATCTTGTAAAGTTTTTTAATACAGGTTGGTGGTACAGTATTTCAGATTTATATTCCTTATATAGTCTTAAACTTGAAAAATTATTATTGGAATATGTGGTAGTAAACGCTCTTTCGCTTAACCCCGAGCGAAAAAGAATTATTTATGATTTGTTTTGCGGTGAATCGGTTGTTACTTACGATGAGTCGATGTTTTTATTAAAAGATTTTAGTTTACCTTATTTTAAAAAGAAATACGAGCAGTACGAAAACACCGATCCACGCAAAAGAATAACACGTTATTTTAAACTTTTTTCTACAAAATTTAAATACGAAGATGGTGATGAAGAGGGTGCTGCAAAAGATGCCGAACAATTACTGAATGATTGTCAATCCTCAATAGAACTAAATGGAGAAGATGATAAATTTATAGACAACGAATATGAAAAATTATTTGTGGCAAGACTATATGAAATAATTGCGCAAAACGAAGAGGGTAATCAAAAATATACAAACCTTTATTTTCAAGAATTTCCTCAACTTGTCCCTTTTTCAGGAGTTACCTTAAAAATGAATGTTGAGTTTACCGGCATTGCAGATGATGTTACGGAAAAAATAATTAGTAACATAAAAGATTGCAATATAGATTTTGTTGACGGTGCTTATTCAGGCATGCCTAGAGCCAAAATTGAATTTGAAAAAAAAGGAAATTCTTATCGGGCTGTATTAAATTTAGTAGATGGAAGTGATAAAGTTTTGGTATCTAATGCTCAGGTATTATTTAAAGATGCCAATGGAGTGGGGAAAGAGTTAGCGCTAAGATTATTTGGCAAAGGTGGAGCGGTTAAACTTTAATTTATATGTCACATCGAGTAGAAAATTCTGCTCTTTATATTTTCGTATCGAGATGTTTATAAATTACCACCAATAAACTCATACATCTTTCCCGGCTTGCTTTTTATTAAATTACTAAACTCTAATTGTAATAACAGTCCGGCTACTTTACTTACGGGCATATTTGTTGTGTAACACAATTCATCTATTGGTATGGGGTTTTTAGTCTTAAATGCAGTTACAATTTTTTGCTCTTCCTCAGTTAAATTAATCATTAAAGGTACTTGTAAAGATTTACTTTTTTTGTTATCTATTTCTTCCCACTGCATCGCATACATTAAATCAGCAGCACCTTCAATTAAGGTGGCGCGGTTTTGTTTTATTAATCCATTACAACCTTCACTTAACTCATCGTTTGCTCTTCCCGGAAAAGCGAATACATCTTTATTATAACTATTGGCAATAGTTGCCGTTATTAAACTTCCGCCTTTGCGCTTACTTTCAACAATTACTAGAGCATCGCAAAGCCCTGCTACTATGCGGTTACGTTTTGGAAAATTAACTGCATCCGGGTTGGTTTCGCTCATAAAATCGGTCAATAAACCGCCATTTTCTATCATTTTTTTAGCAATGCTGCTGTGGGTTTGCGGGTAAATTCTATCCAAACCATGCGCTAATACTCCAACGGTTTGCAAGTTGTAATTTAACGCCGCTTTGTGCGCGCATACATCAATGCCATAAGCTAAACCGCTTACAATTAAAATACCGTTTTGGCTTAACTCTGAAATAAAATTTTCTGTTATGAGTTTGCCATAATCACTCGGTTTGCGACTGCCAACCACGCTTACGATTTTGTTAGTATTTAAATTAGCCGTGCCTTTATAGTAGAGTAAAATTGGGCTATCACTGCAATATTTTAAACGCTGTGGATAATTTTCATCTGTAAAAAATAGAGGTGTAATTTTATATTTTTCAACAAATTTTATTTCCGCTTCGGCTCTGTTTAAAACAGCCTTACTTGCAAATACCGATTTTGCAGTATATTCGCCAATGCCCGGAATTTTTATAAGATTTGCTTTTTTTTGTTTAAATATTTCGGAAGCACTACCACAATATGCCAATAGATTTTTAGCATTAACGTCGCCAACGCCTTCTATTAAAGTTAATCCAATTTGGTAAAGGCGCTCGTTAAAATCCATTTTGTAAAAATACTATAAAATCAATAAATTGATTGCTGTGTTTTATAGCAACCTTTAAATTTACTTTTTAATATATTTACAAAAAGAAATTAATTGTGATTAACGAGTTAGATAATTTTTATTTACAAAAACCCGAGCCAATTAAAAGTTGTTTATTAGCCCTGCGAGATATTATTTTGGCGTATGATAAAAACCTTACCGCCGAATGGAAATATAAATTACCTTTTTTTTATTACAAGGGTAAGATGTGTTGTTACCTTTGGATTCACAAAAAGCATAACCAGCCGTACATTGGGTTTGTTAACGGAAATAAGTTAAACCACCCAAAACTAATTACAGAAAAACGTGCACGTATGAAAATAATGTTATTTAATCCAAACGAAGATTTACCTTTAAAAACTATAAAAACTATTTTAAAGCAAGCCATTGATTTGTATAAATCGGTCGCTACGACAAGTTCAGTAATCAAAAAATAAAAAATAAATGAAGAAAATAATTACACTATTTAGTTTAATTTTAGTAAATAATTGTATGATTTCACAAACCCCAATAACAGTTATGTTTTATAACGTCGAAAATCTATTTGATACTTCTGACGATCCTAAAACTCAAGACGAAGAATATTTACCCACATCCGACTTAAAATGGGATGACGCAAAATACTTAAATAAAATAAAACACGTTGCACAAGTTATTGATTCGAGTGTTTTGGGAATTGATTTGCCTGATGTAGTTGGTTTTTGTGAAATAGAAAATAAAAAAGTATTAAGCGATTTAATAAATATTACCCAATTAAAAACAAATAAATATGCCATTTTAACAACTACAGGTATTGATGATAGAGGCATAAATGTGGGTTTAATTTATAACCCTTCTGTTTTTGATTTTATACAAAGCGCCGAACTAAATGTTACGAATACCGATATTGCTAATTACAAAACACGCAACGTTTTATTTGTTACTTTAAAATGTAAAAGCAATAATGAAGTTATTTATTTTTTTGTAAACCATTGGCCTAGCCGCCGCGATGGTGAAAAAGAAACCGAGCCTCGCCGCGTGCATGCCGCTAAAGTTGTACGCGAAAAAATTGATGAGCTACAAAAACAAAATACTAATGCAAAAATAATTGTAATGGGCGATTTAAACGATATGCCTAGTTGCCCATCGGTTTTAACCACTTTAAAAGCAAATTCCAATCCACAAAAAGGGAGTAATGAATTATTAAATCCTTATTTTAATTTCGAGAAAAATAAAGAAGGCACACATTATCACAATAGCCAATGGCAAGTGTTTGACCAAATTATTTTATCACAAGCATTTTTACAAAAAACAGGTTTACAGTTTAAACCAACCAATGCATTTGTATTAAAAAAAGATTTTGTGCTTTTTAAAAACAACAAAACAGGTGAAACTAAGCCTAATCGCACTTATGGTGGTAACAATAAATATTATAACGGCTACAGCGACCATTTGGCGGTATATATTCAGTTAAACTTTTAATTTAACTTTTATTCAGGCTTAACAATAATAGAGTATGTAGCTACGCTTGCCATACTAAACCTACCAATAGCTTTTGTTTTAGCGCTTGTTGGACTAACAATATTTGTTTTTACGTTTTCGGGTGTTGTAGCAAACAAACCGCCATTACTTATTTGACCAAGAGCCTGTACAAAAAAGAAATAATTTTCGCGGGTAATGGCATGTACTTCTACACCACATTTTGTATTAACTCTAAATTCTTTAAAATTTAAAAATGTGGACGGAGGTGTAAAGTATATGTATTCCGAAGTTGCATTTGTAACGGCGCCACCTGTGCCATCTATGCAAAAATTAAGCTCATCCGGGTCGTCAATCAAACTATCATTTCTAAAAGTACGCAGCCAATAATAATCGGCTACATTATCAGCTTTATCGCGAGCTAATAAAATGCAATTGTAAATACTGTCAGTTGGTTTAGTGTTAAAACCGGTTACGGGTTCGGTAATTATTGAATCGCAAATAGCCGGGCGCTTTTGAGTGGTAATAGAAGTATATAAAACACCGTCAATGGTAACGTTTAACTCGTAGGAGTGATTTACTTTTGCAATGGTATCAGCAGGAGTTATATTAAATATATAATTACCGTTTGAGGTATAATTAAAAGAATATTGTTTATTATCTGTTAAATCTTTTAACAAAACCGTTGCACCTGATACCGGTGGTGCTTCGCGGTTGCTAAAGTAACTATCGTTAGTAGTTAGTTTTACAACCTGATTTTTTCTTAAATTATTTACAAAGGCATCAACAACATATAATTTCGAACCTTCGTCTAATTTAATTTGTATTACATTTTCGCAACTCATTAAAAAGATGCACGTTGTAATTGCTATTATTTTTAAAAATGATTTTTTCATAAATATTAAAATTTAAAATTGTAAGTAACTGCTGGTACAACTGAACCAATAACCGAAAAGCGAACAGCTTCTGTTTGGTTTTTGTCCCCGTCTTTTGTTTTAAAATAAATACTAAAAGCGTTTCGGCGATTGTAAGCATTGTAAACGCTAAATACTAAAGTCTGTTTGTATCTGCGGGTTTCATTCTTTTTAAATTCGTAAGTTGCCCCAAGGTCTAAACGGTGATACGCGGTAATACGGTAATTATTACGAATACCATCGGTATTATACGGAATGTTTAAACCTTGTATTTGAACCTTTGCATTTGGGAAACTGGCAGGCGTTCCGCTTAAAAAAACAAAGTTACCGCCAATATTCCAACGTTTTGTAATATCATAATTTAAGGTTGTATTAAGGCAGTGTGTGCGGTCGTAACGGCTATAAAACCATTTATCGTTGCTAATGCCGCGCATTAAACGTTCGGTTTTACTAAGAGTATAACTTATCCAACCGTTTAATTTGCCCTTATTTTTTTTGACGTAAAGCTCTAAACCGTAAGCACGTCCAAGCCCTTGAATTAACTGCCCTTCAACTTGCTCGTTAATAAAAAGGTCTGCATTATCAACGTAGTCTAATTGGTTTTGCAGGTATTTATAATACACTTCTACCGATGCTTCGTAGGCATTTTCTTTAAAATTTCTAAAATAACCAACGCTGCCTTGGTCGGCCACTAAGGGTTTTAAATTGTTAGAGGCTATAGTGTAGATATCTAACGGCGTACTAGCGGCAGTATTGCTTATAAGTTGTATGTATTGTGCCATGCGGTTATAACTGGCTTTAATAGAACTTACAGAATTAATTACATAATTCATAGCAAATCGTGGCTCGGGGTTTGAGTAGGATTTAATAACCTCGCCATTTTTAAAGGTTTTAGTACTATCTAACGGCAATGGCTCATTTGCAATTGTATCTCTATAATAATAGGCCTTACCTTTACCAAGATAATTGTAAACACTCATACGTAATCCATATTCAAATGTTAGGCGCGGTAAAATTTTGTGTTCGTTGCCTATGTATGCCGAGTATTCAACCCCATAACGCTTTGCAGAAAGGAACTTAGCGGTATTTCCTTCTGAAAACTTACCCACGGCGTCGTAAGGCATAAAATCGTATAACAAGGCTTGAACACCAAAACGAATTGTGTTTTTAGTATTTAAGTAATAAATAAAATCCGGTTTAATACTGTAGTTTAAAATTTGGCTGTTCCAATCAAAACTTTGGTTAAGTTGTGGTAGTTTAAAGCCTATAAAATATTTATAATTACTATAATATGCTGTAATATTCATAAACAACTTACTGTTAAAAATATGGTTCCATCTTAAAGTGCCTGTAGAATTACCCCATCTAAATTTAAAGGCAGTTGCACCAAATACATCGCGCCCAAAATAGCCGCTTGCAAACACAGTATTTTTATCGTTAATACGGTAATTAATTTTTGCCGTTAAATCGTAAAAATAAAATTCGGCTCCTTTTAACGGGCTCTTTGGTTTTATAAATGGTTTTACTAAAGCATCAATATAACTTCTTCGTCCTGCAATTACAAAGCTCATTTTGTCTTTAATAATGGGCGCCTCAATGGCTATACGACTAAAAATACTTCCAATACCGCCCGTTACAGCTAATTTTTTACTATTACCTTCTTTCATACGAATATCTAAAATAGAAGAAACACGCCCACCATATTGCGCCGGAATGCCACCTTTAATAAGTTTTACATCTTTAACAGCATCTGGATTAAACACCGAGAAAAACCCGAATAAGTGCGATGAATTGTAAACCGGAGCTTCATCTAATAAAATTAAATTTTGATCAATATTTCCACCACGCACATTAAAACCAGTAGCACCTTCGCCCACAGTAGTAACACCGGGTAATAATTGAATGGCGCGTATTACATCTACCTCGCCTAACAAAGCAGGTATTTTATTAATTTGTTTTATGTCTAATTTAGCCACACTCATCTCAACACTTTTAATGTTTTTATCTTCAGCTTCGCCTGTAACAACAACTTCGTCTAATTGCTTGCCTTCTTCTTCCAACTCAAAGGTTTTAATTGTGTTTTTATCTAAGATTATTGTAAATTCAAAAGGTTTGTAACCTATAATAGATACAATAATAAGATGTTCGCCTTTTGGAAGTGTGAGCGAAAAAAATCCATATTCGTTGGCAGAAGCTCCAATACTAGTGCCTTTTTTAGCAACTGTAGAGCCAATAAGTGCTTCGCCGTTTTTTACGTCTTTTATATAACCGCTAATTGTAAATTTATCTTGAGAATAAACCGAGATAGCAAATAAAATGTTTAATAAAACTAATTTTAACTTCATATTATTATTTTTAAAGTTTAAACAACTTTTTTATATAATAGTTGTTTAACTTTTCGATGCAAAACTATGGAAACTTTTTTTGTCTTACAAGTTTCCTATATTAAAAGATAGCCAATTGTGTATTAAATGTAGGTTAAAATCATGTTTTAGAAGGTAAAAGTTGGGAAAAAGTAGGTGAGAAAATTGGTTATTTAAAAATTTGTAAGTTTGTGCTGATGAAACCATCTATTCCCAAAGGTACACGCGATTTTGGCAGCGCCGATATGCTAAAACGCCAATATATTTTTAACATTATAAAACGCAATTTCGAATTATTTGGATTTTCGCCCATCGAAACACCGGCTATGGAAAACATTATTACGCTTACCGGGAAGTATGGCGATGAGGGCGATCAATTAATATTTAAAATTTTAAACAGCCGCATTCACGAGAGTAAAAATAAAGAACTTTTAAAACAGGAATTTGATTTGTCGTTGGAGGCTTCTCACAACAGCGAAGACTTAACTGAAAAAGCCCTGCGATATGATTTAACAGTGCCTTTTGCAAGGTATGTGGTAATGAATCAACATAATTTGGTATTCCCATTTAAACGTTACCAAATACAACCAGTATGGCGCGCAGATAGACCCCAAAAAGGGCGTTACCGAGAATTTTATCAATGCGATGCGGATGTAATTGGAAGTGATTCATTGATTAATGAGTTGGAATTAATTTCTTTAATTGATAAATCATTTGGAGAATTAAAGATACCCGTTATATTAAAATTTAATAATCGCAAAATATTAACGGCTTTAGCAGAGGTTATAAACGAACCCACTAAAATTGTACAAATTACGGTAGCTATTGATAAGTTAGATAAAATTGGAAAAGAGGGAGTTAATAAAGAGCTAAAAGAGAATGGCATTAATGCTTTAGCAATAGAAAAACTACAACCACTTTTAGAATTTAAAGGCACTAACCAACAAAAAGTAGAGGTTTTAAAAACACTGTTAGGCGAGAACGTAACCGCTAAAAAAGGCATTGAAGAAATAGAATATTTGCTTACTAACGTTTTGCTGCTTGGCTTAAAACATATTAATTTAGAATTGGATATTACACTTGCTCGTGGATTAAACTACTACACGGGTACCATTTTTGAAGTAAAAGCAAATGCGGGCACTTTTACACCAAGTATTTTAGGCGGTGGCCGTTACGATGATTTAACAGGTATTTTTGGGTTAAAAAACATGAGTGGCGTGGGTATTAGTTTTGGTATTGATAGAATTTACGACGTAATGGAAGAACTGAATTTATTTCCGGAAAGTATTAGTAATTCATCTACCACAAAAGTATTGTTTGTACACTTTGATACAGCAACACAAAATTATTGTTTACAATTAGCCAGCCAATTACGCGCGCAAAATATTGCTTGCGAAATTTACCCCGACAAAACTAAAAAATTAGGTAAACAATTTGAGTATGCCGATAAAAAACACATTCCGTTTGTATGTACTGTTGGTAGCGATGAAATAGAGAAAAAAATGTATGCTTTAAAAGATTTAAAAACAGCACAGCAAGAGCAATTAAAGATGGAACAAATTATAGAAAAATTAAAATAAGAATGACAACCTTTTATATAAATTCACATAAACATTTATCTATATCTGATGTAAAACACATTTTAGAATCGGATGTAAAAATAAAATTATCAGAAGAAGCGATAAAAAAAATTACAGATTGCCGAACTTATTTAGACGATAAATTAAAAAATAACACACATCCTATATATGGTGTTAATACTGGTTTTGGGGCATTGGCAAATATTATTGTCCCAAACAATGAATTAGAAAAACTACAAGAAAATTTAGTAAAAAGCCACGCTTGCGGTATGGGCGAAGAAGTGCCTCAAGAGATTGTAAAATTAATGTTGTTATTAAAAATACAATCACTAAGCTATGGCAAAAGTGGCGTACAGTTGCAAACTGTTAGTAGGTTGTGCGATTTTATTAATTACAAAATTTACCCCGTAGTTTACCAACAAGGCTCATTAGGAGCAAGTGGCGATTTAGCTCCTTTGGCACATCTCTCACTTCCTTTACTAGGATTAGGAAAAGTGAATTATAACGGTTCACAAGTAAGTGCAGAACAAGCACTAACGGCTTGTGGTTTAACACCAATAAAACTAAAATCAAAAGAGGGTTTAGCTTTATTAAATGGAACACAATTTATGAGTGCTTATGGGGTTTATAATTTAATTTTATCACAACATTTAAATAAAGCTGCCGATGCAATAACAGCAATTTCGTTAGATGCTTTTGATGCAAAACTGGAGCCGTTTAAGGATAATTTACATACTATTCGTCCGCATGCCGGGCAACTGCAAACCGCGCAAGCTATTCGCAAATTATTAGAAGGAAGCGAAATTAGCAAACAACCAAAAAAACAAGTACAAGATCCATACTCGTTTCGCTGTGTACCACAAGTACACGGTGCTACAAAAGATACTGTAAATTATGTTGCCTCTGTTTTTGAAACCGAAATAAATTCGGTTACGGATAACCCCACTATTTTTCCTGAAGAAGATGAAATTTTAAGCGGAGGTAATTTTCACGGTCAACCGTTAGCGTTAGCCTTAGATTTTTTATGTATTGCAATGGCCGAATTGGCAAGCATATCAGAGCGACGAACCTATTTATTAATTTCAGGGCAAAGAGGCTTACCGCCTTTTTTAGCAGCAAAGGCGGGTTTAAATTCAGGCTTTATGATTACGCAATACACCGCTGCAAGTATTGTTAGCCAAAGCAAACAGTTGTGTACACCTGCAAGTATAGATAGCATTACAAGCAGTAATGGGCAAGAAGACCATGTAAGTATGGGTGCAAATGCAGCTACAAAATGTTTACAGGTAATTAAAAATACTGAAAGTGTTTTGGCCATTGAACTTCTTAATGCAACACAGGCATTAGAGTTTAAACGCCCTTTAAAATCATCGCCACACATAGAGAACTTGGTTTTAGAATATCAAAAAACAATTCCGTTTGTAAAAGAAGATGAAATAATTTATGAATTAATACAAAAAAGTAAAATATTTTTAACCAAAACCAAATTTTAAAATGAGTGTACAACTATATAAACTTCACCCTTGGCACGGCATACCGGTTGGAAAAGATTGTCCGAATATAATTACTGCTTATATTGAGATGGTGCCTGGCGATACCGTGAAATATGAAATTGATAAATTAACAGGCTATAGAAAAGTAGATAGACCACAAAAGTTTTCGAATATAGTACCTGCACTTTATGGGTTTATTCCTCAAACGTATTGCGATGAAAATGTGAGGGCATATTCACAAGAAAAAGCGGGAAAACCTGTAACTAAAGGAGATGGCGACCCATTAGATATTTGTGTATTAACAGAGCGTAACATTAGCAGTGGCGATATTATTTTAGAAGCCATACCCATTGGGGGTTTTAGAATGATTGATAAAGGTGAAGCGGATGATAAAATTATTGCCGTTTTAAAACAAGATGATATTTATGGCGGATTTAAAGATATTGGCGATTGTCCACCAAGTTTAATTAATCGATTAAAACATTATTTTTTAACCTATAAAAATATACCCGGAAGCGAAAAATCGGTTGTAGAAATTACACATACCTACGGGGCGTTAGAAGCCTATGAAGTTATTCGTAGAAGTATGTTAGATTACGATGCAAAGTTTAAAACCCATATGGATATTGGGGTATAATCATAAAAAATTTGTTTTTAATTTATTTTTTTTATCTTAATTAATAATGTTTAAAAGTAGAAATATAACTATTTATAATTCTATGGCCGAAGCTGAAGAGGAGTAAGCAAAGTGCTAGTCAAAATCCTGTGGATAGGATTAAAGAAGCGGTACAATTAATTTTAAGAGTATATTCAACACAAGCTAAAGAAACAAATACTAATAAAATTTATTTTGAAAATGTATGAATACTTTTACCGAAAGTCACCAAGCTCTACTTTAATGCTTAATAAAGCATAAAGTTAATTTTTTATCAGTAGGTGGATATGCTGTTATTTTTCATGGATACAGAAGAACAACAGGTGATATAAATTTGTGGTTTGAACCAGCTAATGAAAATAAATGGCGTTTAGTTTCGGTATTAAAAGAATTTGAATTTGATAAAGTGGGTATAGAATATATTGCTCAATTAGACTTTACTAAGCACTTGACATTTCATTTTTGGGAAGAATCTGAACGAGTTGATTGCCTTACATATATTAGTAATGTTATTTTTGAAGATGCTTTTAACCAAAAAATAACATTAGATATTGAAGGTATAAAAGTTCCAACCATCATACTCACCTCATTCAATCAAAAATTACTAGCCATAGATTAAAAGATAAAGCGGATATTGAAGAGTTGCAAAAAATTAATCGAAATAAAGAAAATAAATAGATACCTGAAAAATTCTAACTATTCCTTTTAATTAAATGATGATCAACATTATTTTGCTTAGCATAAAGTTCAATAGGTATTAAACCAATTTCTTGTCTGCGTTGATTTACTAATTCTTCTTTAATTATTTTTACAAATTTATTTTTACCCGTTTTTTTATCGTTAGTAATTTGTGTGCCAAAAATTTGTTGTTGGTGTTCAACCATTGCTTTTCTATCTACTAAAGCAGCAAAATGTTCCGGGGCTAAGGTACCCGATTTTACAGCTTGTTGCATCACACTTAAATATTTTTCTTGAATTTTAAAATCAGAATTTTGAATAACCGTAAATAGCGTGTAATTGTTTTGCGCGCCAATTCTATCGGCACCTAACCAACCAAATTTATCAATTAAAGCTGTAACTTTTAGTTTATGAATAGAATCTTGATATTGCTTAACCTCATATACATTTTTTACTTCTTGCGAAGTACCGCCATTTGTTTTAATGGTTTCAGAAAGTAATAGTATATTAGATTCGTTAGTAAGACGAATTGCTGTTAATTCTTTTGAAACAATTTCATTAATTTTTTTATGATGATTGTTTAAAGCCTCTTTCTTATAATTTAATTCATTAATCGAATCTCTTAATTTTATTTCAACAGTTAAATTGCTTTTTTCGGGAACTAAGTAAAAACAAATTGTAGTAAACGCAGTTAAAAAACTAATAGAATATATAAAGGCGATAAAATATTTTTTCATAAAATGAAGATAAATATTTTATTAAAATAGAAATGAGAATTTACATTGTTTAACAAATTAATCAAAAATTTTACCCGGGTTTAAAATATAATTAGGGTCAAATACCTTTTTTATGTTTTTCATTAGTTGTAAATGATAAGGACTAAACACAATCGGTAAATAATTTTTTTGTACTAATCCAATCCCGTGTTCACCGCTAATTGTGCCTCCCAAAGCTTTACATAACTCAAAAATTTCGGTAATGCCTTTTGGTAAATCAGTTTCCCATACAGCATCACTTAAATTACCTTTAATAATATTTACATGTAAATTTCCATCGCCGGCATGTCCGTAGCACACAGAGTTAAAGCCATATTTTTTCCCAATATCTTTAACTCCTTTTAATAGTTTTGGTAATTCAGCGCGTGGCACTACAGTATCTTCTTCTTTATAAATGCTGTGACTTTTAACGGCTTCCCCTACCTTACGGCGTATCTTCCACAATGCATTTTTTTGTTCAGCACTGTCGGCAAATAAAATTTCGTCACAATTATTTTTTTGCATTACTGTACTTATTGTTTCGCAGTCGCTCATCAGTACTTCCAAATTATTTCCGTCAACCTCAACCAACAGTAAGGCTTGCCATTCGGGTTTTATTTCAAAATTAACTTCACCGGCAAATTTTATGCTCCAATCAATTGCATCGCGCTCCATAAATTCCATGGCGCTTGGCGTTATACCTGCTCTAAAAACTTGTCCTGCCGCTTCACAAGCATCTTCGGCATTTTTAAAAGGCACTAGCATTAATAAATCGTGTTTTGGTAATGGAATTAGTTTAAACACAATTTTGGTTACAATGCCTAAAGTGCCCTCGCTACCAACCATTAAATGCGTTAAGTTATAACCTGTTGAATATTTAAGTGTGTTGGCCCCTGTCCAAATAATTTCACCATTTGGCAAAACAACTTCTAAATTCAAAACATAATCACGGGTTGTGCCATATTTAACGGCTTTAGGCCCACCGCTACTATGCGCAATGTTTCCGCCAAGGCTACAGCTTCCCCAACTGGCAGGGTCAGGAGGGTAAAATAAGCCTAGTTTTTTTACTTCTTCTTGAAAAATATAATTAATAACACCAGGCTCTACAGTAGCTTGTAAACTGCGCTCATCAATATTTAAAATTTTATTAAATCTTTCCATGCTTAGTAGTACCCCGCCTTTAATAGGCAACGCACCACCGCTTAAGCCAGTACCTGCACCGCGTGTAGTAAGTGGAATACAATTATTGTTACAAATTTTTGCAATTTCAGAAACCTGACCAACGGTTTGCGGCTTAACAACAATATCCGCTAAAAAAACTAAGTCTTCGGTTTCATCCCTTCCGTATTTTTCCAGCTCTTCATTGTTACTAGTGATAAACTCTTCGCCCACAACCTCTTTTAAAAGATTAAATGTTATTGACGATGGTTTGTTATAATTAATAATTGACATACTTTATTTTAATAGTTAAAAGTAATAATTTTAAAAGCAGATTCTAAATATAATACATTAACATATTTTGTACATTAACACACATACACACCAACAACTATATGACGCAAAAATTGAGGTTGTTAATTTAGAAATTAATGACCCCAATAAGCCGAATTATTACAGTTACGGATTACATCCATGGTATATTGATAAAGAAGATTATGAACAAAAATTACAGTCTATTGTTCTGAAATCTAACGAAAAAAGGTGTTTAGCTATTGGCGAATGTGGTTTAGATAAATTAAGCAAAGTTGATTTTGAATTACAGAAAAATGTTTTTTTAGAACAAATAAAAATTGCCAATCAAGTAAAAAAACCATTAATTATACATTGCGTAAAGGCCTTTAACGAATTAATAAACTGTTTAAATACGAGTGATAATATGGTTCCGGTTATAATACACGGCTACAATAATAATGAAAATATAGCGCACGTATTATTAGACTATGGCTGTTATTTTTCATTTGGAAAAGCATTATTAGGTTATGATTCAAACGCTGCCAAAGCATTAAAAAATATTGGTAGAAAAAACTTTTTTTTAGAAACGGATGATGCCGATATTTCGATAAAATATATTTATAAAAAAGCCGGCGAATTATTGGGGGTAGAAGAGGAAATTTTAAAACAACAATTACTAACTAATTTTGAAACAGTTTTTAAATTAAAATTAACTTAACCACAAAGGCACTAATAACGCGATGTAACACTAAAAAAAGGCACAGTTACACTTAAATTACAAAAAAGAGAGATAATAATGGATACAACTTGGATGGAACGAACTGCCCTGTTAGTGGGCAAAAAGGGCTTAGATAAATTAAACAATGCACATGTTTTAATTGTGGGTTTAGGTGGAGTGGGCTCTTATGCGGCAGAAGCCATTGCACGCTCAGGTGTAGGGAAAATGACAATTATTGATGGCGATACTGTTGACCCAACTAACCGCAACCGACAACTACAAGCACTATCTTCTACGCATGGCATGAACAAAGCATATTTAATGGGCGAGCGCATAAAATTAATTAATCCCGAAATTACATTAAATGTAATTGACGAATTTAAAAACCCTGATGACATGAAGGCGTTTATGGCTCAAAAATTTACGTATGTAATAGATGCCATTGACAGCATTTCGCCTAAATTATATTTATTGCAAACAGCGTATTATAATAATCAACGCATTATTTCGAGCATGGGTGCTGGAGGAAAAATGGACCCTACAAAAATAAAAGTAGTAGATATTTCGCAAACAAATATTTGTCCAATGGCACAGTATGTGCGTAAACGTTTGCGCTACATGAATATTTACAAAGGCATAAAATCTGTATTTAGCGATGAGTTACCCGCCAAACATTCTATTATGAAAACGGATGGAAGTAAATATAAAAAATCGGCTTATGGTACTATTTCTTATTTGCCTGCCGCTTTTGGATTAACCTGCGCATCGGTAGTTATTAGAGATATTTGCGAATGGAAGGAAATTAAACATTAGAACGCTGATGCCACAGATAAATAAGATGAATATAATTTTAAGGTGCGCTAATCGTAAATATCTGCGATGTCTATTTTCAGTTACTTACCCAATTAATTTTTTATTAATACGGTAACCTTTACCTTTTTGCGACTGAATAATCCGTTTTCCAAATAATTGTCTAATATTATAAATATGTACGTCTATAATTCGTTTATTAGATACAGACTCGTCTTTCCAAATTAAGGTTGCAATTTCGTTTTTAGTAAAAAATTTTTCAGGGGCATAAAATAATAGTTGAAACACTTTAAATTCTTTTCGAGGTAAATGTATTGAATCGCCGTTTTTTACAACCGTGTATCTTTCTTCATCAATAACAATATCTTCGTTAATTGTTATAATTTCTTTTATTTGTTTTCGTTTTAATAAATTTTTTAAAAACAATAGCATTATAGCAGGCTTGTAATGAAAGTTAACATATCCGTCAACACCCGAATTAAAAGCTAATTCTTGTACAAAATCGTCTTGTTTATCGGAGTAAATTATAATAAACGGGTCAGATGCTAAAGTTTTTTGCTTTAGTTCTTTAGTAAACGTTACGCCATCGTTTGGAGTTAAATCTAAATTTAAAAAAATAACATCAACGGGTTCTGTTTCTAAAAACTCAATCGCTTCGGTTTCATCATTAAATACTTTTACATTAGGATAAGAAGCCTTTATAAGATCTAATGTCTTTAACAACTTGTTAATAGAATTGTCGACAAACAATATAGAAAAGGAATTATTAACACTCATAACCAGAAAGTAAAGTTTGTTTATTAGGTTTAATAATATGGTAACATAATGTTAATTTAACATTATGTTACTGATTAAAACTCTAAAGCAACTACACAAACATCATCCGTTTGTTCATATTCGCCTTTCCACATTAAAAAATTATTTTCTAATTCTTCGCGTTGCGAATTTAAATTAAACTTAGAAATGCTGTGCAATAACTTGCTAAAACTGTTAGAGCCCAAGCGTTTATTGTTTATGCCCCCAAATTGATCTTTAAAACCATCAGAGTATAAATACACTTTTGTGTTTGGATGTAAATCTATTTTTTGGGTAGTGTACACTCTGTTTTTTTCAATTTGCCATCCGCCTACAGGAAATGAGTTACCGGATAGTTTTTGAATTTCATTATCGTTTATTACCAAAATAGACCCCATTGCCCCTGCAAATTGTAGTTGCCTGGTTTTTTTATTATAAGCAATTAACGAAATTTCGAGCCAATCATTATTTACGGTTTCAGTATCTTCGGCTTTATTAAATGTTTCTAACCATTTTTTATCTAACTCAGCCACTACATCTCCTACATTATGCAATTTTTTAGAAAATATTAAGTAGTTTAAAAAACCAATGGCAAGCGTAGATAGCATTGCCCCGCTAACGCCGTGCCCGGTGCAATCGCCTACTGCCATTAAATCCCAATCGCCTTTACGCCCTACCCAAAAAAAATCGCCACCTATAATTTGTAATGGATTATAATACACAAAATAAGGATAATTTAATTTTTTAAAATGCCTTTCTTGTGGCATTAAACCTTGTTGTACAAAGGCGGCATAATATAAGCCATCGATTAAATCTTGATTTTTTTTCTCGAGATTGTGGTATGCTTTTTTTAATTCGCCGTAAGGTATATCGTCTAATAAAATGTTTGGAGCCATGGTTTAGCCACAAATTACGTGGTTATATATAACATTTACGCAAAGCCAAAATTACCTTTAAGTTAATTTAGATAAGAGGCTATAAATAGTAGATTAAGCCCTTGCTATAAGGGTTTAGGCGGTAATAATTTTATTAGCCGATATATTTAGTATTGCTAAAATATGCTCCCCATCATTTAACAGTAACTTAGTATTGCTGGGTTGTTTATGTTTTAAAAATTTATAATAAGCTTCCATTTTTAAAGCCCAAGGCATAATAGTTTTTAAACTTTTTTTTGTTATAACCCCTTTAAATTGAGGTTTAACATCTAATTCATTTACTAATTGTGATATTAATATGCTTATTTTTTTATTGTGTTCACTTTTTGTAGCACAACAGTATGAAAATATATATTTTAATAATTCTAAATTTAAATGGTAGTTGCGCACAAGCGCTTCGGTAAAGTTTTGTTGTTGCTTACTTTCGTTAATTTTTTTTAATGCAAAGGATATTTTTCGTTGAGTCATAAATAATTAATGAACAATATACAAAAATTAAACTTTGTTGTTGTTGTTTTAACATTTAAAGCGCTTTATACTAAACCGCTAACAAGTAGCTGAGATTATCCAATCAAAATTACACATAGAACTAATAATGCTTTTTTCTTTATGTAAATCGCATAACGCATCGC
>JAYVGH010000088.1:0-32950 GCA_043772435.1 Bacteroidota bacterium | reverse complement strand
CTTCCATAATAGCGTTTTAAAAGCTGTTTGGCCCGCTCATTGCTACCGCCTCCTATTTCAATCCAAAATTTATCAATTGCGGCTTTTTTATCTATCGCGTCTTTGCAATTTTCAAACTCGGTTTTATTCATTATATAACGTGTACAATTAATCATTTCGTCGCTATTGCTTACACCCGGAAAAGTTTTATCATAACTATAAAGCGTAAGGCCTTCATTGGAATTAATGTCGGTTTTAATATGATAAAATCCATTTTGAGGAATAATTACAGAAAAATTGTCGGCACTTACATTTAATGAAAAAACGCTATCAGGTTTATACTTTAGTTGGTCAGGTTCTTTTAAGGAAAATGGGGGTAATGCAGTTGCAAAAACTTTAAAAAAGCAATCAACTGTAACCATAAAAATAGTAGGATTATTAAATTTTAAATTTACATTATCGTATGGTAAAAAATTATTTTTAAAAGCAATTTTATCGTTTATAGTTACTAAAAAATTTTGATCATTTAATTTAGTACGTTTATCCACAATTAAATATTTAGAGTATTTGGTTTTTTTATTTACATCAAACACTAAAATTTCTATATAATAATTAAGGTTTATTTTAGCTTTTAATAAAAATTTTGAGGTAAGGTTTTTCATTTCCACATTCTCCCCTGCTCTATCCATCATTACATAAGAACCGCTATCTAATATTTTTCGTGAATTTGTTTCAAGAAAAAGTTTGTAGGATACTTTTAATTCAGAGTAAAAAGCAGTGGTGGTATCGGGCCGTTTGTATATTAAATTTTCGTTAATAATTTGTAAATAACAAGTTGTAATAGAATCGTTGCTATGGTAAGCCACCGCGTTTACTTCTAATAAATCACTATCAGGATTTATTAAACTTTTAGTTGGTTTAACAGTATATTGCCGTTTTTGAGTTTGACAAGCAATTACTAAAAAAATAAATGGTACTATTTTTAAAAATAATTTTTTCAATATATACAAAGTTAAGTAAATAAATTATCTTTGTTTTATGCAATTAAAATTAAATGTTTGGCGTATTATTGGTTTAATAACAATAGTTTTATTTGCAATTTTGTTTTTTAAAATTGTAATTTATTTAATGATTTCGTTGGTGTTGTTTTTGGTGTTTTATCCAATTACATATCGTATTGAGAAACTAAAAATAAAAAATAAAAAATTACCCGATAGTATTGCGGCTTTAATTACATTATTTTTAATAATTGGCATTTTTTTAGGGTTATTTTTTCTAATTATACCGCCACTAGCAAACGAAATTAATTTTTTAAGTACTTTAAATTTTTACGATGTATTGCATAATTGTTTGAAACAATTTCCGGTAATAAAATCGGCATTATTAAATTTTGGCACCGAAGATGAATTAAAAAAGGATATTACCACTCAGTTTTACACCTTCGGAAATTCCAGCAATATTCCTGAAATTTTAAATAATATATTTAGCTATATGGGTAGTATTATTGGCGGAATTTTTTGTGTATTATTTATTACTTTTTTTTTACTGAAAGACGAACAATTAGTTAACAGAAGCTTATTAACCATAACTCCTAAAGGTACAGAAACCGCAATGGGTGACATTTTAAGAACCAGTAAAAAAATGTTGAGTAAATATTTTGCTGGCTTATTTATAGATATGCTTATTGTGGGCGGAACAAGTTTTTTATTACTAACTATATTTGGTATTAAAAACGCGCTTATAATTGCATTTGTTGCAGGTGTTTTAAATGTAATACCATACATAGGCTCCGCAGTAACAATGGTTTTAGCGATATTTTTAGGGGTAAGCGGTTGCATTAGTTCGGGGAATTATGAGTTAATTGGACCAACTATAAATAAAATATTTTTTACATTGTTAAGCATCAATTTAATTGATGGTTTTATTATACAGCCTTTAATTTTTTCAAATTCGGTAAAGGCACATCCTTTAGAAATTTTTTTAGTAACGCTAATGGCAGCTTCTTTAGGGGGTATTTTTGGAATGGTAGTAGCCTTGCCAGTATATACTTTAATACGTATTGTAGCCAAAGAGTTTTTAACGCATTTAAAGTTTTTTAAACGTATTTCTGATACAATTGATGAGGCTTAGGTCTACTTATTACTCTAATTTTATTTCTGCAAACTTTTCGGGTTTAAAAGTATCTGCATTTATTTCTTTTGGAAATTTAACATCATAATAATCTTCTATTTGAGTTATAATACCGTTTTGCCTAAACGTTACTTTTTTTGCAACCCAATTGTTTTCTATTTTTTCATAATCGCCAAAAACAACATTATTAGTTACTTTAACTATTTTATAAATAACTTTGTGTAAATAAAAACGTTCAGCATCAATCCATAATTGATTACTAACTTCATCGCCATGTATTGCTCCCACTACTAACACTTTTCTACCATTAAAAATATCTTCGCGCACTAATTTTAAATTGTATCCTAAACTATCTAATAAATGCATAGTTTCGTATGGTTTTAAAAAGTACACATCAAAGGCAGTTAGTAACAAATCGTTTATCATAGGCTTATTGTATGTAACAGCACCATCTTTAAATATTGAAATTTTATTATTTTCAAACAACATACCGTTTTTAGAATCTTTAGAATTATATTTTATAATTAATTTAGCTGGGAAAGTAGCTGCTTCGTGCCAAACTTCCATACTTTCTTCTTTACCATTTTTATAAAAATGTGTTTGCTGGCTAAAAGTAAAATTCTTATACCACCGTCCGCCGGCATAAGCATTGCGCATAGCTGCAATGGCATCATAACCACTTTCTATTACCGATTTATTTTTACTTACATTTACTCCTATAGCCATAGCAATTTTTTCGCCGTTTGGTTTATTAATAATTCTGATTTTATTAGTGGCGGTTCCCATATAACTTTTTTGCCATGTTTTGCCACCGTTAAATGTTTCAAAACCCATAGGTACAGCACCCACCCATCCATGTTTATCATCGGTAAATGCCACACCAAATTCACGAACATTAATATCTTTTACCAATTTTAATTCCTTCCATTTTTTACCACCATTTTTTGTTTTGGCAACATAACGTTGATTCATCTTTTCCAATGTATCGTAACTTTGCACGGTAACGTAGCCAGTTTTGCGCGATGGAAAATAACATTTCCACGTTGTTTCAAAAGGGCGCTTACTTTGGTAAACTTTTTTCCAAGTTTTGCCACCATCTTTTGTTAAAAGTATTAAGGCATTTGTTTTATCTAATTCTCCCTCCGAAGCCGCACAAATAATACCTTCATTTAAATTAAAAAACTTAATATCTAAAATATAATTGCAATACATATTCATAGCCATACTTGTAAATGTTTTACCGTTATCGTGGCTAATCAATAAAAATGCCGGACTTCCAACACGTCCGCCACAAAAAATATGCGTCTTATAATTTAATTTCCCGGCATTAATTATGGGCTCTTTATAAATATCAATAGCACATAAGCCTTTTACAGTGGCGCCTTTATAAGTTACCGGAGTCCACGATTTACCACCATCAAAAGTTTTATACAAGGGAACAGTATCTTCTACATTTGGAAAATATTCGGTGCCAATATTACCTGCAAAACCCTGTAAGCTATCCATAAAAACAATACATCTAAAAAACGTACCTTTTTTTTCGTAGATTAATTTCCAGTCTGTACCGCTGTTTGTAGTTTTATAAATTTTACCGCTACCATTACAATACCAACCTATGCTATCGTTAATGAAAAAGATGTCATCTTGTTTGCCTTGGTAAACGTCGGTTTTAAGTTGTTGCCAATAAGGATTTGTTTTTATGGATTGAGCATTTAAAACTACTGCAAAAAGTATATTTAATAAAATGATAAATAGCAATTTTTTTAGCATAATTTAATTTTTATAATAAAATTTATTTTCTATCAAGGGATTATTTTGTGTATTAGAAATTACTTTAATTATAATTTCATTTTTATTAAAAGATGTGGTACCATTTATAAACGATACAAATTTAAATTGTTTGTTTTCGTTACTAAATTTTGCTTCGTATTTTAAACCCGACACAAATTCAAACTCAATAATACTATCGTTTTTAGTAGAAATAAATCTGCCGTTATCTATAAAAATATGTGTGTTTTGTTTAAGGCTATCGATTAAAATAAAATAAAATAATTTATTTTTATTTTTAAAAATAGTATCGGTTTTTACATCTTTTTGATAAAAAAAAACGATATCATTTTGTTTTTTAACTTTAATTTTAGTGGCAGGTTGGCAATAAGTATTAGAGGCAAAAACAAACTGAATAATTGCAATTAAATATGTAATTATAAATGTTTTCAAACACTAAAAATACACGTTTTTAAATAAGAATAAAAATAGCATTACTAATTATAAATTAATAATTTTAAGGTTCATTAGATATATGATAAAATACGAAAAGTTTACCCTAAAAAATAATTTAAAAGTTATCGTTCATCAAGATAAAAGCACGCCAATGGCTTGTTTAAACATTATTTACGATGTTGGAGCACGCGACGAGGACGAAACTAAAACAGGTTTCGCGCATTTGTTTGAACATTTAATGTTTGGTGGAAGCGTTAATATTCCTAATTACGATGAGCCTCTACAGCTGGTTGGGGGCGAAAATAATGCATTTACGACCAACGATATTACCAATTATTATTGCACTGTTCCGGTTGAAAATATTGAAACAGCTTTTTGGTTAGAAAGTGACAGAATGTTAAGTTTGGGCTTTACAGATAAAAGTTTAGAAGTGCAAAGGCAGGTTGTAATTGAAGAGTTTAAACAACGTTATTTAAATCAACCTTATGGCGATGTTTGGTTAAAATTACGTCCTTTGGCTTATACCAAACACCCATATAAGTGGAGTACAATAGGTAAAGAAATTTCGCACATTGAAAATGCGGTAATGGATGATGTAAAATCGTTTTTCAAAAAACATTATAATCCAAGCAACGCAATACTTGTTGTAGCGGGTAATGTAGAGGTTGATGACATAAAAAAATTATGCGAAAAATGGTTTGAGCCCATTGAAAGCGGAATTAAACCGACTCGCAATTTACCTATTGAACCTGCACAAATCGAAGCACGTAAATTAACTATTAAAAATGATGTTCCTGCAAATTCCATATATAAAGCGTATCACATGTGTTCGCGCCGAGATGATGATTATCATACTGTTGACTTAATTTCGGATATTTTAAGTAGGGGAAATTCGAGCCGATTGTACAAAACTTTAGTAAAAGACAAGCAATTGTTTAGTGATTTAAACGCTTATTGCCAAGGTGATTTTGATAATGGATTATTTGTTATTAGCGGGAAAATCAGCGATACAATTTCTGTAGAAGCTGCCGAAAAAGGAATTTTAGACGAAATTGAAAAAATAAAAACAGAATTAGTTACAGAAGACGAATTACAAAAATGTAAAAATAAAATTGAAAGTACTGTTGTGTTTAGCGAGACCGATGTTTTAACCAAAGCTACAAACCTTGCCATAAGCGAACTTTTAGGAGATGCCGATTTAATTAACCAGGAGATTAAAAAGTATGCAGATGTAACTGCTGAAAAAATAAAACAACAAGCCAATCTAATTCTAAACGAAACTAATTGCAGCACTTTGTATTATTTAAAAAATAAAAAGTAATTATGGTTACTGTAGATTATATTCAAAACAGACTTCTTAAATTAAAATTTCCTACTGAAGTTTTATTAAATTATGAGGATTCGCATCGGTTTTATCATACCACACAGCATTTGTTAGAGGTAGTGTTAAACCTAACAAAAAACGAAGTTTTTGAAGATGACGTGTTTTTAGCTGCGGTATATCACGATGCTATTTATGACCCAAAGTCAGATGACAATGAAGAGCAAAGTGCTAATTTGTTTATCAAACATGCTTTAAGGTCAGGTATTGCAAAACAAACAATCAAAGAAATAGAACAATTAATTTTAGATACAAAAAATCATAAAGCCTCTTCTGAAAAATCACAACAATTAATAGATGCTGATTTAGATATTTTAAATCAACCCCTTAATAAATTAATAGAATATGAACATCAAATTTTTAAAGAGTTTCAATTTGTAGATTATAGTATTTATAAACTTAAGCGCATAGAAGCGTTACAAAGTTTAAATATAAATAACAAATTAGATGGATTAATTGAATATGTAAAATGCCGTCAACCTTTAATTGGCGTATTTTGTGGAAGCTTTAACCCATTTCATAAAGGGCATTTTAATGTGCTTAAAAAAGCAGAAAAAATATTTGATAAAGTAATTATTTCGTTTGGTAAAAATCCAGATAAAACAGTAAGAACATGGGACGTACCTACGTCTATAAAAAACAGACAACTTACAGAGTATAGCGGACTATTAACAGATTATGTCGAATCTTTAGGCTATGAAGTAATTGTTGTGCGTGGTTTACGAAACTCTACCGATTTTCAATATGAGCAAAATCAATACAGGTATATACAAGAGTTAATGCCGAGTATTAAAATTATAAATATTTTTTGCGATAAAGAATTTGAGCATATTAGCTCATCGGGTATTCGAACTTTAGAAAAATTTAATAAACACCAAAATTATTTATTAGATTAATTGAATTTATTTTTAGATAAATATTTTACTAAATTATTTTGGATTTTAAGTTCCGTCATTTTTGTATTTATTTGCCTACGTGCTTTTTTTATTCCTTTTAGTCACGATGAAACTGCAACTTTTTTCTTTTATGTACAAAGTGATAATTATTTGCCTTACCAAGCCCACGTTTACACAAATAACCACGTATTAAACAGCGCTTTGGCAAATATTTGTTATCACTTGTTTGGATCACACCGATTTGTATTAAGAATTCCTAATATTTTAGCATTTGTTATTTTGTGCTTCGGTATTTTTAAACATTTAAAATTTTTAAAAAACTATTCTTCAAAAATTATTCTCGTAACATTTTTTTTAATGACCTATAATTTTTTAGACTTTTTTGAATTATGCCGTGGTTATGGTCTATCATTTGGTTTAATGGCTATAGGTATGGCTTATTTATTGGATTATCTGGAAACAAAAAAGTTAAACTATTTTATATTTTTTTCAATTTTTTGGCAGTTGGCTTTAGCTGCAAATTTAATTTTAGTACTTGTACTGGCAACACTTTTTGTGTTTATAGTTCTGTTTCAATTAAAAAACAAATTACTATATAATTTTAAAACACTTTTTCTTCATTGTGTTAATTTATTATGTTTAATTTTTTGGATAAAATTTTCGTTTTTTTATAAAGAACATGGAAGATTTGATTACGGTTTTGGAGACAGTTACTGGTTAGTAACGTTTAAAACTCTTATTTTATTTTTATTTAATACAGATGCTATTTGGCTACAAACATTAATCATACTGGTATTAGCATACATTGTTTTTAATTTACTTAATAAATTATTTAAATTAAAATTTAATTACAGTAAACTATTTACGGTTGAATTGATTTATCCTATATTATTAATTAGCCTGATTGTGGCATTTTATTTACTAAAAAAAGTAGTTGACATAAATTATCCCGAAGACCGTACTGGCCTGTTTTTTTATTTATTTTTTGTGTTTAGTTTAGCGTTTGGTATTGATAAAATTCAACAAAAAATCGCAACAGTATTTTCGCTAGTTCTTTTAGTTGTGTCGCTTTCGTGTTTTTGTTTATCATTAAATTTTTCAAACTTCAGCTCGTATTATTATCACACACAACCTAAAGCAGTTTATAACTATTTAATAGCTGAACAATTAAAAAGCCCTGAAGTACTTACAATTGGCGGGCATCCTCATCGCGAAATGAATTTTACATTTATGAATTATAGGGGAAACTCTATTTTAAATCCTATGGATGATAGTGAGCTAATGCAAATGAATTGCGATTACTATTACGCTTTAAAATACGAAAAACCATTTTATAAAGAATATTATGATGAAATAATGTTTGACGAAACCTGGGGGAAAGTTTTGTTAAAACGCAAAGAGAAAATTAAACATATAAATATTTATAAATCAGTATCATTAAAAACATTAAAAGGTAATTCTGAATTTTTCGAACTAAAAAAGATACTGGATACAACTTTTATAAATAACAATCCTATAGAGATGGAGGCTAAAATTACATTTAATAAAGTTCCTAAGCCTTTTCACGCGTTTTTAGTGTTTAGTTTTGATGATTCAAACAATGTTTTAAATTGTTATAAACGCGTGCCGTTAAATTGGTTAATGGTTGATTTAAATGCTAACAGTAAAACATTAAAATTAACAACATCCAATTTACCCCATACTATAAAAGATATGGTAGTTTACGTTTGGAATATTGATAAAAAAGAAATTGAGATTACTTTAAATTCATTAAATATATATCAGCTGAATGGAAAAGGAGTTAATATAAGAATACCCGAAAAATGTTATTCATCATGTTTATTTAATTAAGTTAATTCATGTTACTTAAAAAGTGAACTTAATTTTTCTTTACATAAGAAAACATCTCCATCACCTTTACTAATTACTTTTTTATTATTTATAACTAAGGTTTTGTAAAACCAACCACAAAAAACAAGATTATCTTTATCTATAATAATTTTATTAACTCCTTCTTCACCATCATTACCAAAACTCTTATATAGCATTATTTTTCCATCTGTATTTAATTTATTACAAAATATATCATAGTTACCAATTCCTGATATAGATTTATTTAAAGTGGAAACTTTGGCGTTAGAATTAAGTACAACGGTTGAAATAATATTTTCATCAGAATCAAAAGCTAGACCTTTTGCCCATTCATTTTTTGGAGAAGAATATGTATTAGTCCATAGTTTTATATTGTCTTTAGATAATTTACAAACAAAAGCATCCTGGTTATCATTGTTTGTAATGCTTCCTGATATATATTTATTACTATTATTATCCACAATTAGAGAAAGGGCTTCCGATAAGGTATCTTTAACTAAATATGTAAGTGACACTTGGATTAAATTAGAATCTAATTCAAGCAACGAAGCAGAACTAATAATATAATTTAGTTTGTTTGAGTACGAACAAGTAATAAATACAGAGTTGTTATCGGAAACAAATATATCTCTAGAATTATCATTGCCCCTATCTCCAAATTCTTGCTGGTTTAAAACAGCGCCCTTAAAATTTAATTTTGTACATACAATATCTGTTAAGCCAAAACTTTTTGTAGAATCAGAAATTGAGTCGCAAAATGTAGATAACCAGTAAACAGATTTATTTTTTATGCAAAGGGAAGTTCCTTCAGAAGAACCGTGACCGTCTATCTTTTTAGCCCATACAACATTGCCGATAGCATTTAACTTTAGCAAAAAAGATTTTTTACCTGTGAATTTTTCTTTAATAAATAAATCGGGCGAATAATTGCAATATCCAGTCAGGTACAAATTATTGTGCTCATCAATACCTAAGTTAGCAACTTCATCATCCTCGCTTCCTCCAAATTGTTTTGCCCACATAAATTTTCCGGTAGTTGAATACTTAGCAACAAAGAAGTCTAGATTACCATTTGATGACAATTTAGTAATAAATGTATCAGCTTTAAAAATAATGTCTTTCGAAAAAACACCCGAAATAATATAGTTATTTTCTGAATCTTTAACTAACCCATAGCACTCATCAAACACGTCTGAACCAGCAGAAATAAGAAATGTTTTATCTTCATGTTTATTACTACAACTAATATAAAATAAGCATAGTATGGTAATTGCTATATTTATTATATTTGAGTTCATTATGAATAAAAGTAAAAAATATATTTCTACTAAGTTAATGATTAATACCATATTTATTTTGATATTGGTATTGGTATTATTTGTAAAATGCAAAGACAATGATAATCAAAACACGGATAGTGGGAAAATTATCACTAATAAAATTTTACATCAAGATTCTTGTAAAATTGACAGTGTAGAACAACACGGGATTTGGAATTACAATTCAACAAAATCAATTGATTCAATTTATGGTAAGTATTGTTCAAGAACAGACAAAGATTACCCTTATGGTATTACATACAAGTCTCCATTTAATAAAAGTACGATTAATAAAAACATTAAAGTTGTAATACAGGCCTACGTAAGAAGTAATAATTTAGATAATAAATCAGGATTTTCTGCAAGTGTTTTAAAAAAAGATTCTACATTAAACTGGTTTTTTATTGATTTTCAAAACAAAATTGAAAAAGTTAATGAATGGTCTTTTATAAGCGATACGATAATTTTACCTCAATCGGTTGTTAACAGTAATACTTATTTTTCATTTTTTTTATGGAATAATGGTGGAAATGGGGTTGCAGAGGCTGACGACATCCATATAAAATTTATTGAAATTAATACCCCAAGTTTAGTTCCGAATGTAAAATTCACAAATAATAGTAAGGACAAAGCCAAACAACTTTTTAAAAATAATTACTACACATTGTTTTATAATCCAACTGCGGGGACAATTTGTTTGGGTAATAAGAATGGTGAAGAGTTAATTAATAATATTTCTTATTTTATCAGCTATAAACTACAGCAAAAAGACATAATAAATAGAGAGTTTTTGAGTAATAAATTTGAACTAAAATCTAACACCGACAGTACTTTCTCATTTATTATTATTGATAAATTAATTTCTTTTGAATTAATATTAAAAGTTTCTAAAAATCCCGAGTTAAAATTTATTACTCAGACCAACTATAATTCTACAATTTTTATAATTAGAGAGAGTGTAATTGCTAACTATGAAAAAGATTTAAAAGAAGTTTATACTAAAAACAGAAAACTAAATACGGATTTTACACAAGATGAGTATTGGCTTGACAAAGAAGGATTTAAAATAGGTAGCGTTATTAATTCTTTAACATTGTATCACTTATCAAAACTATCCTCCATTCAATTAAATAGGGTTAAAAAACAATTTGTTTTAAATTTAGATTACAATAACGATCATTTAAGAATGACTTTTCCATTAATTAAAGATTCAAAAGTTACCGGTGTTAAATATGATGTTTCGTGTAATGAATACAATAAAAAAACGAAAAGTAATAATAGTTTTTCATTTTATTGTGGTATTGAGCCTAAAGCTTTACCACGATTTATGAAAAATCCAAATGGCTTTTTAGCAACATATATTTTTACGGAACATGCAGATTTTAGTGATTTTAAAACGCAATGCGCAGTAAATTATGGGTCGGAAAAAATAACCAGTTTTAAAAATGCCATAGGTGGTTTTGCTAAATATAAAATTCCTGTAACAAAAAGTGTTTTTTTTCACAATCCCGATAAAACTAATAACAATGAGTTTAATAAAAAATTTACTTCCGAAGTGTGTAATATAAAATCGATGCCAAATTATGCCTTAATGTTAAAGGAGATGTGTAAAAACGGGTTTGATATTTGTCTTCACACGCCCGAAGAATACACAACAAGACCAGATTATTTAAAGGAAGCTTTAATCTATTTTAAATTACATTTTAATTCAAAAACTTGGATTGATCACGGATATGATAATCCTCTTAAAAATAACCGGGAAGATTTTGTATGTGATGGTTTTAATAAAAATTCCATTTATTATGCGCAACCTTTATTTAATCAATATCAGGTTAGCTATTTTTGGAATTGTTACAACGAGGATTCTGCCTTATATAAAAACTACTATTTTGATAATAATATTAAACTGCCTTATATCGGCTTTGGAGATTTTATCCCTTCGCCCGATTACAGCAAGCACATAATTAATGGTCAAATTGTTTATTCGTGGCAATCATCTTCCATGTTAATTCCAAAAGACGGTAGTTTATGGAATTATTTTTTTAATGATCAACGCTTACAAAATTTAATAAATAATTATGAAGTTGGCATTAATCATTGCTATCCGGCCAGAGTTGATTCATCTACCGGCTTTTACGATATAAATGATAAAGGAAAATTTATTATTAATCCCGAATTTAATATAATGCTTGAAAGATTAGCGTTGCATAGAGAAAAAGGAAATATTAATCTAACAACCATTAAAGATTTTATAGACTATTCTATTGCAGTCGAAAATGTTGATTACAAAATAATAAACGAACACCAGATACAATTAAAAAATACTAATAATTTCGAAATAAAAGGCTTATCTCTAATAATAAAAGCAAATGATGTTAAAATACACGACAAAAAAATTACTAAAAAAAAAGACGGTGATAACCTTGTATTTTGGTTTGATATAAAGCCTGACGAAGAAGTATTTATTACTTTTTAATTTGAAAAACAAACTTTAAAAATTAATTAAATTCATTAACATTGTGTTAGACAAAAAAATTCTAAAAACCTATTACATGCTAAACAGAACCATTGCGCCCGATTTTAAAACAATTTCTAAAATTGATGTTGAAAAAGCCAATCACATTACATTAAAAAATGGAATTGATGTTTACTCTGTAAATGCAGGCACTCAGGAATTAATAAAACTAGAGTTTATCTTTAAAGCCGGTATGTATTTTCAACCGAATTCATTAATTGCCTCAACAACAAACTCGTTATTAGAATGTGGCACTAAATCATATACAGCCAACCAAATTAGCGATGGCGTTGATTTTTTCGGGTCATTTTTAGAGTTAAGTGTTGGACAAGATTATGCAACTATTACTTTATTTTCGTTAAATAAATATCTTTCGCAAAGTTTAAAGTTTGTTGAAGAAATTTTAAAATATCCAACTTTTCCTCAAGATGAATTTCAAATCCACATCAACAATAAAAAACAAAAACATCAAATAAATTCACAAAAAGTAAGTGTTATTGCACGTCGTAAATTTTCAGAATTAATGTTTGGCGAAAAACACCCTTATGGCATCGATGTAAATGATAATGATTTTGATAGAATAAATATTGACGAAATAAAAGCGTTTTTTAATACATATTACAATTCTGAAAATTGCACCATTATCGCATCCGGAAATCTTCCAACTAATTTAACTGACACCTTAATACATTTTTTTGGAGAAAGTAATTGGGGAAATACTCAACAAAAAATTGTAAATCAAGTAATTCCTTTTGCAACTACCAATGAACAAAAACATTTTATTTATAGAGACGATGCTATACAATCTGCTGTAAGGATAGGCAGGCCTCTGTTTAATAAAACCCATCCCGATTATTTTAAATTTCAAATGCTAAATACCATTCTGGGTGGTTATTTTGGTTCACGTTTAATGGCTAACATTCGCGAAGAAAAAGGCTTTACTTATGGTATTGGAAGTGGATTAAGTAATATGGTAAATGGCGGTAATTTTTTTATAAGTACCGAAGTAGGTGCCGATGTTTGCCAGCAGGCATTAGACGAAATTTATAAAGAAATTAAATTATTACGAGATAATTTGGTAAGCTCACAAGAATTAGAAACAGTTCGTAATTATATTTTAGGTCAGTTTTTACGAAGTGTTGACGGTCCTTTTGCCTTATCCGATAAGTTTAAATCTATTTGGGAATTTGGATTAGATTATAATTATTTTGATAACTATTTTAATGCTGTAAAAACAGTTACACCAACTGAAATTAGAGATTTAGCCAATAAATACTTACAAGAAAATGATTTAATTGAGTGTGTTGCGGGTAAAAAGTAATTTTATTTTTTGTACATTTAATAAAAATGTATAAAATGAAAAAATGTTTATTTTTATTATTGTCTTTAATAGTTTTAAAAACCAACGCAACTCATAACCGTGCAGGCGAAATTTTATACAAACGCATTGCTCCATTTACAAGTTATACCTATTCATTTACTGTAATTAAATATTTTGATCACGGCACATTAGTCGCAGACAGATGTGTGGATACTTTATATGTAGGTGATGGTAATGTAATAATTCTTCCTAGAAGTAATAATAGTAGTATTTCTTGCGGTTGCACTAATTGTGGAGAAATTATAATTAATGACCCGGGTTATACCGTAAAAAAAAATATTTATACAGGTGTTTACACTTACAGTGCAGCTGGAAGCTATACGGCTTATAGTATTGATCCGAATAGAAATTCAGGAGTGATAAATATGTCAAATTCTGTAAATCAATCATTTTATATAGAATCATTAATTGTAATATCTTCAACTTTTACTTCTAATTCTTCTCCAATTTTATCAAATTACCCTATTGATAAGGGAATAATAAATACTTGCTATTATCATAATCCCGGAGCTTATGATGTAGATGGGGATAGTTTGTCGTATGAAATAACAGTTTGTAAAAGTGCTTCAAGTACAACAGTAGCAGGATATTTTTTTCCTACAGGTTCGTTTAGTATTCATCCTACAAATGGATCTATAACTTGGTGTAACCCAACTTTACAAGGCGAATATAACATAGCATTTTTAACTAAAGAATGGCGTAAAAACAATTGTAGTGGCAATTATTCTTTAATTGGATATGTTGAAAGAGATATGCAAGTTATAATTTCTAATTTGCCTCCGGTTATTTTAAATATTTCTTCTCAAAATGATACGTGTATATTAGCTGGTAACAGTTACTCTAGTTCATTTAACATTTCAACTACAAGTTCATCAACTCTTAGTATAATTGGTTCTGTTGCTAACTCAGTTTACTTGCCAAATGCTTCAATAAGTCCTACTGCAATTGCTTCGAATTCTAACCCATTGCTTTTTTGGAATACGACATGTTTGCATGCTCGTAAACAACAACATCAGGTAATTATTGTTGCAAATCCATCGAATGGGTCAGGACAAAGAAAATACAAAATTTTAAATTTAACTATTGTGCCCTCATCCCCAACAATAACTAGTGTTTCAACCTCCACAAGTATCGTTACTTTAAACTGGACAAAGTTAAATATTTGCAACCCAAACCTTAAAGGTTATAATATTTATCGTAAAATTGGTGCAAATAGTTGGAATCATTCTTATTGCGAACAAGGTGTGCCAGCCTATTCCGGCTTTTCGTTAATTGGTTTTAAACCTTCAACAGATTCAACCTTTAGCGATACTAATTTTTCTGGCGTTAGTAACGGAAGTATTGGTAATTATATTGTAACATCAGTATTAAATGATTGTGCCGAAAGCTATGCTGATACAATTAAAACTTTAGCAATTACTGTAGGTTTAAAAGAAAATAAACTAAATGATTTAAATGTAGTTGTAAGTCCAAATCCATTTAATAATAAGCTAACTATTTTTACAGATACTAAAAATTTAAAAAGTTTTGATATTACAATTTATGATTTAAACGGACGAATAATTTACATAAATAAAGATGTTATTGTAAACACAAAAAGTGTTTTAAATTTATGTGATGTCAACTCTGGAGTTTATATTTTAGAATTAAAAACTAAAGACAAGATATATTATAAAAAAATAATTAAAGAGTAATTATCTTTTATCAAACTCAAATTTCACCTTCTTTTTTTCATCGTTAACAATTACAATTAAATGTGTAGAGTTAAATTTATATTCTATTTTTTAGGAAAATCGTGTTGCGAGTTTTCGCATACAAAACCGTTTTTGTGATAATCTTTAATTTCTTTACAAAAACCATCTCCTTTCCTTTTAAAGTAAAACCTATTTCTGCAAATTCAGTGTTTGTTAAGTACTCCAATTTTGAATACTACTTTTTTTAGTTGTAGAGTCTGTTTTTTGCCAATTGCCAATTAACAAGTTAAGAGTTTTAAAATTACAGCTACTATTTTGAGAAAAGTTAAATTGTAAAAAGCGAAAAAATAAAAACAAAACGTGTTATTTTATAAAGTTTACGATTTTTTTCGTTCATTTAATTTACGGTTAATGTATCTTTCTTGAGGTAAGAAAGCAGTTTGTATGCGTTTGGCATAATTTATAGATGCTAAAATTTCTTTTTGTTTTTCTTCAACAATTTGTTTTTGCTGTTCAATTATTTTATTTTGTTTACTGGTTAAGCGTAAGCGCGAGTATATAAAAAACGAAACAAATGTTATTATAATTACAAATACAATTAAGGCTATTCGAACCAATTTATCTACTTTTGATTTAGCGTTAAGTGCATCTACTTTAGCTTCATTAATTTTCTCTTTATGCTCATAACTTATGCTGTCTGCTAATTGTTTACGAGCAAAATCAAATTCCAATTGTTGGCTGATAATGTTTTGCGTTTTATTTATTTTTTCGTTAGAATCTTTATAACTCAAATGCATCTCCATAAATTTTTTATATCCGTTAAGATTATTTTTCGCCGCATAATTATTAGCTATTTGATGGGTTAAATATTCCAAATTAGAATACATTTTGTATTCCTTACTGATGTTATAAGCTTTTTGATATGAGTACAAAGCACTATCTAATATATTTAACTTACTATATACATCAGCTAAATTAATATACACAGTTATTTTATCGGTAAAATTCGTTGCTAGTTTAAATAAATTTTGATTTATACATAATGCTTTACGATGGTTATTTAATTCTGAAAATATTATAGCCTCATTTAGATTAACAATAAAAAATAAATAATTATTACTTGAGTTATTGATTTCCTTTTTTGCTTTTTCTAAATAAAGTATTGCTATATCCATTTGTTTTAAACGCCTATATACAACACTTAATTCATTATATGACATTACTAATGCATATTGGTCATTTTGCTTTTTTGCATTTTCATTTGCTTTCTCAAAATATTCTTTAGCTTTATCATATTTACCAATATTTACATAAATTATTCCACAATTAATTAGCATATTCGAAGCAGATTTATAATCTTTAGTTTCTTCAATAATTTTTAAACTTTTTAAAAAATAGGTTAAAGCTTTATTAAATAACTGGTTATTTAAATAAACAACACCAATATTGTTTAAAGCCAATTGCATTCCCTTTTTAAATTGTATTTTTTCGGAAAGTGCATAACTCTCTTCTTGATGAAATATTGCTTTTTTAAAATCGCTGAAATTTATATAAGTTATTCCAATTCTTCTATGGGCAATACTTAATCGCTTTATGTCATTAATCTTAGTCGAAAGTTCAATGGCTTTATTGCCAAAATAAACGGCTGAGTCAAAATTGTCATAAGAATAAATAGGCCAACATAATTCTGCATAAGTATCAATTAATGTAGTATCAGGTTGAGACTTAGTTAATCCTTTATATAGTTGTTCTTTTGTAAATCCGGCTTGCGAAATGCAATTGGTTGCCATCATCAAAAATAACAACGTTAAAACTCTGTAAAACCGTTTAAGTAACATTTATAATATTAATCTAAAAAATGACAATCATTAAATTTACTATAAAATTAGGAATATCAACGTAGAAAACACTTTTTAACAATAATGTGTAACTAATTTTTAGCTATTATGTTATATTTGTATAAGCCATTTTTATGGAATTTTCTTAAAAAATCCATCTCAGTATATAAATGCAAAGTACTAATAACATACTTATTTTAAAGCTTGACGAGTTTATTCGTAAATATTATAAAAACCAATTAATTAAAGGCATTATTTATTCAAGCGCTTTGGTATTGGGGGCTTTTTTAACGGTAGTTTTATTAGAGTATTTTGGAGAATTTAACTCTGCAATTCGTGGTATTTTATTTTTTAGTTTTTTAATTGCAACGTTAGCGGTTTTAGTAAACTATATTTTTATTCCGCTTTTAAAACTAAATAAAATTGGCAGTATCATTTCTTACAACCAAGCAGCAGGTATTATTGGTAACCATTTTACTAATGTGCAAGATAAACTGCTTAACGTTTTACAATTACAAAATAATCAAATACTACAAGGTTCAAACGAATTATTAGTAGCAAGCATTAACCAAAAAATTACCGAATTAAAACCTGTGCCTTTTACTACGGCCATTGATTTTAAAGATAATAAAAAATATTTAAAATACAGTTTACCACCTTTATTTGTTACGGCTGCACTTTTTTTAATCTGGCCACAAATTATTACCAAGTCTACTAAACGATTGGTAAACTACAGCACTTATTACGAAAAAGAAATGCCGTTTAAATTCGATATTCAAAATAAAAATTTACAAGCATTACAATCGCAGGATTATAAATTAGAGTTAAAAATTAGCGGAAGTCAATTACCTAACGAAGTATTTATTAACCTTAACGGAATTGATTATAAGTTAGAAAAAGAAAACAATGCTTCATTTAGTTACACGTTTAAAAACGTTCAAGCTACTACAAATTTTCAACTATCTGCTGCCGGCTTTAATAGTAAGGAATATAAGCTTTCTGTTTTACCAAAACCTTCGTTGCAACAATTTAACCTTCAATTAATTTATCCTGTTTATTTAAACAAGCCCAACGAAAGCATTGCCAATACCGGCGATTTACAATTACCCCAAGGCACAAAAGTAAATTGGATTTTTAATACTAAAAATACCGACAACCTTCAACTACGTTTTGCGGATAGTATGGCATTGCCTCAAAAAAATGCCGAAAATCAATTTTCGTTTTCACGCAAATTTATGCAAAGTAACTCGTACACCATTAAAGCGTTTAATAAATTTGTGTTACAAGGTGCAGATTCTGTAAACTATAGCATTAATGTTATTACCGATCAATATCCAACAATTGATGTAACAGAAAAATTAGATTCTCTTAACCCTAAAAATATTTATTTCAGCGGACAAATTAAAGACGATTACGGCTTTAATCATCTTACGTTTCATTATAAAAAATATAGTACTGATAGTAGCGGTAAGCCTTTTGAAACTAATGGAAGTTATCCCATTAATGTAAATAAAACACAAACCAATCAGCCTTATTTTTATTTTTTAGACGCCGAACAATATAATTTACAACCCGGCGATAAAATTGATTATTATTTTGAAGTGTTTGATAACGATGGTGTAAATGGCAGTAAACCAGCCAAAACCCAATTAATGACGTTTAAAGCTCCTACTAAAGAAGAGATTACCGAAAGTACCGACAAAAATAATACCGAGATAAAAAAAGATTTAGAAGAAAGTATTAAAAAAGCCAAACAACTGCAAAAAGACGTAAACGATTTAGCGAAAAAAATAACCGATAAAAAACAATTGGGTTACGAAGAAAAAAAGAAAATTGAAGACATAATAAAAAAACAACAAGAACTTAAAAATAAAATTGAAGAAGTAAAACAAGAAAACAAACAAAATAACCAGCAACAAAACGAGTTTACCAAAACCGATGAAAACATTATGGAAAAACAAAAACAATTAGAACAATTGTTTGAAAACGTAATGACGCCCGAAATGAAAAAATTGTTTGATGAACTAAATAAAATGTTAGAAAAATTAGATAAAAATGAAATTCAACAAAAATTAGAAGAATTAAAGTTAGATAACAAAGACATTGAAAAAGAATTGGATCGTAACCTAGAAACCTTTAAACAATTAGAAGTGGAACAAAAAATGCAAAACGCATTAGAAAAACTGGAAGAATTAAAAAATAAACAAGATGCTTTGCAAAAAGAGACTGAAAACAAAAAAGATCCAATAACCAACAACCAACAACCAAAAACGGATAACAAAGACTTAGAAAAAAAACAAGACAACCTAAACAAGGATTTTGACAAGCTAAAAGAAGATTTAAAAGATGTAGAAAAGAAAAATGCAGAATTAGAAGAACCAAATAAATTACCGAATACCGAGCAAAAGCAAAACGAAATTTCTAAAGAGATGCAAAAAGCATCCGAAAAACTGAGTAAAAACAGTAAAAAAGACGCAGCCAAAGATCAAAAATCGGCTAGTGAAAAAATGGAAGAAATGAAGGAGGAGATGGAAAAATCAATGGAGGAAGCTGAAGAATCGAAAGATGAAGAAGATGCTACTGCTTTGCGTCAAATATTAGAAAACTTATTAAATGTATCGTTTGCGCAGGAAGAATTAATAAAAATCCTGCCAAAAACACGTATTGATAACCCACAATACACCGATATACCTAAACAACAAAATAAACTTAAAGACGACAGTAAGATTATAGAAGATAGTCTTTTAGCCCTTAGTAAACGAGTGCCAAAGGTTAGCGCCTTAATTAACCGCGAAATTAGTTCCATAAACATGAATATGGAAAAAACCGTAAAAGCACTTGCGGAACGTAATACCGGCGAAGGCAGCATGCGCATGCAAAGCACCATGACGTCTGTTAATAATTTAGCCCTTTTGCTAAACGAAAGTTTAGAGCAAATGCAAAAACAAATGAAGGCTAAAAAATCTCAGAAACCTAAAAAAGGTAAGGGCAAATGTAAAAAACCAGGCAAGGGCGAAGGTCAAAGTCCGTCGGACAAACCCAGCATTCAAAGTATGAAAAAATTGCAAGAGAAGTTAAACGAACAGCTTAAACAATTAAAAGAGGCTATGGAAAAAGGTCAAAAACCGGGCAATAAACCGGGTGACAAACCTGGGCAAAAGCCCGGAGAAAAACCAGGCGGACAAGGTGGTATGGGTAAACAAGGACAAAATGGTTTAAACATGATGCCGGGAACTAGCGAGCAGTTTGCTAAAATGGCGGCTCAGCAAGAAGCATTACGCCGACAAATGCAGCAATTAATGGATAAAATTAAAAACAAGGGCTCCAATCCGGGTGGAAATTTGGCCGATTTAATGGAACAAACCGAAAAAGATCTTGTAAATAAGCAACTTACAAACGAAACCATGAAACGCCAACAGGATATTCTTTCAAAATTGCTAGAAAGCGAAAAAGCTGAGCGGGAACGCGAACAGGACGAGCAACGCAAAAGTAATGAGGCAAAAAATCAAAATTTAAGCAACCCTACGCAATTTTTAGAGTATAAAAGGCTAAAAGAAAAAGAAATGGAGTTGTTAAATACTGTTCCACCAAGTTTAACGCCCTATTATAAAGAAAAAGTAAATAATTATTTTAATAGCGTAAATAAGTAAAATTAACCACAGAGACACTAAATACACAGAGAAAGCACTAAGAAAAAACTCTGTTCCCTAATGGTCAAAATGTCAGGCTGAGCGAAGTCAAAGCCATAAAATAAAAACGTTGTGCTTCTTTGAGTCCTCAGTGCCTAGTGGTTAAAAAAAGAGAATGTAAATGCAACAAACAGAAAATATAAAAATAAGCTCAATAGCAGATAATATACATTTGGTTGAAAAACTAATTGATAACGTTTGCAACGAATATAAAGTTAAAGAAGATGCTTATGGCAACATTTTAATTGCCGTAACTGAAGCTGTAAATAATGCCATAAACCATGGTAACCAAAATAATCCTAATAAATTTGTAGATATTGCCTTTGAAAACGCTAATAAAAAATTAATTTTTAGCATTAGCGACGAAGGCTCCGGCTTTAACTACAACGACCTCCCCGACCCTACTGATCCGGCTAACATTGGTAAAGCAGGCGGACGCGGTGTTTTTTTAATGAAAAACTTATCTGATTCCATTCAGTTTTTACAAAACGGGAAGACGGTGTTGTTGAGTTTTAATAATTAGTTGCATAACTGCAAGTTATAACCGAAATGCCGAAGAAATCCTTAAATAAGACAATCTGCTTCTTTCTTATTTTATTTCGAATTTCTTTTTTATTTCCTCAAGCAGACACATTAAATAAAATTAATGACCGAGGTCGTTATGAGGGCTGGTGGAAAATTCTTTGTGACGAGAAATTTCAAGAAACTACAGATACTTTACACTCAAAATATTGTAGCCTTGAATACTTTATTAATGGAGTTAAGTTTAGGGGGGTATTAGGAAAAGTAATAAGTGTTTTAAATTTTAATTATCACCCCTATAAAATTAAATACACCCCAAATGACTCAATTAAAAATGACAATGTTTTAAATGGAAAAGTTCTTTACTATGATAAAAACAATTCTATCTCGTTTTCTGAAATATTCGTGAATGGAATTATTTCAAGATTTAATTGCTATACTTATTCAAAAATAGACAATGAAAATATTGTTATTTACGAAGATATTACAGATTGGACTATTCTTTATAATAATAACCAATATAGCTATTATCATGAAATAATAGACAATGCAACACTTAGTGGCCGTACTAAAATAAAAATGGAATATGAGGTTTTTTCTAAAATAGGGAAGATACAGAGAATCAAAACAAAAATTAAGCCCGTACCAATTTGTCAACTTCCACTGGAATAACTTTTTGATCGTAATCGCCACAATTAATTAATACATCTCTGCAACCATTTGCAATTTTTTTCGTATTTTTATCTTATTGGTTTTGTTGTCACGCTAAGCGAAGTCGAAGTGCTTTTTCCAATACCAATTTAACTACAAAAAACGAATGTATGCTCGTATTTTTATCTAAAAATACTCTTTTAAAAAAACCATCTTTCTGTTTTAAAAAAACAATTAACGTTATTTTATTTGTAATACTTTCTACTTCTATAAAAGCCCAAGATCCGCAATTTACACAGTTTTATGCTACTCCCTTATTTTTAAATCCTGCTTTTACAGGTTTAACCTACGAGCATCGTTTTACCGCCAACTATCGCAACCAGTGGCCCGGCGTAAAAAAAACGTATAGTACCTATATGGTTACTTACGATTATAACATTAGCGGTTTAAACAGCGGCATTGGCTTTTACAGTTTGCAAGATAGAGCCGGTACTTCTAATTTGGTAACGTCACAAAACGGAGCAAACTTTGCTTATAGAGTTAAAGTTGGTAAATTTTCGGAAGCGCGTGCGGGCTTACAATTAGCTATGGTTCAAAAAAAATTAGACAATACAAAATTAATTTTTAACGACCAATTTGTTACAGGTTCTTCTATTTCGCAAGATGCCTTAAGCATTGATAAAATAAATTATTTAGATGTAGGCGTTGGCGGACTATTTAACACCACAAATTACTGGGCAGGTTTTGCAATAAAACACATCAATCAACCCAACGCTAGCATGTTGGGTAATATTGAGCCTTTGCCATTGTTTATTAGTGTACACGGCGGTTACCGATATATTATTTCCGCACGCGGTTCAGGCAAAACAAAGTTAGAAGAATTTGTAAGTGCCAGTGTGCATTACCGCCACGAACAAAAATACGACCAGTTAGATATTGGTGCTTATTACTTTAAACAATTAATAAACGTAGGTATTTGGTACCGTGGCCTACCCTTTAAAAAATACAAAGCCGGTTACCCTAACCGCGAAAGTATTTCATTATTGGTGGGGCTTGAAATACCCGATAAAAATTTTAGAATTGGCTACAGCTATGATTTAACGTTGAGTAAATTGGGAATAAACAATACACAAGGTTCGCACGAATTAAGCTTGGTTTACGAAATTGCAAAAAAACACAAACGTAATAAACGCGTGCTGGTTACTTGTCCTAAATTTTAAAAAATTATTAAAATAAATACTATTTTTAAAATTAAATAATTAGTTATAAAGCATTGTTGTTCGAGATAATTTAAAAGGGTTAAGTAAATTACTTAATCCTTTTTTTTAATTTAGAAATTCTCACGCCTTTAAATTAATAAACCGAGATACAAATTTTGTCGGACAGCCTATTTTTTCACAACTAATTTTAGTGTCCAATAAATCTTACCCCTGTAATAAATAAGTGCGGGTCTAAACGGTATATAAAAAAACTAAAAGCCTACGAGTATTTTGTTATTATGCTTTATGGCACGCTTTACCAGTACACCTCCCTGCGCAAAACAGTAATGTGGCCAAGCCTTGCGGGTGTCAAACTTAAACACTTAAATATGGCCTAAACAAAAAAGCCTCTGATTTCTCAGAAGCTTTTTTTAAACTAATTAATTTTTAAAATTAGTTTTGAGTAAATGAGATGTAAGTTAAGTTAACTGCATTTCTAATTTCGGTACTAAATACACCTGTTTGGCTAGCGTTAGTTACTTTGTTATATACGCCTTGTAAACCTGGAGTAATACTAATAAAGTTTACACCATTGTAATTAGCTGTATCACGTCCTGTAGCATAATCGTTTATCCAAATAGTAGCATTTTGAGAGAAACCAGATGTACCAGATGGAACTGTGCTAATACCACTAAAAGTATAAGTACCATTTGCAGCAGTAGTTGTTTGATACATTTTTGGTGCTAATTGTGAAGGATCCATATCAAAACTTAAATAAACCGGTGTGTTTGCAGGTACAGCTAAATTTGTAAAACTAAATGCTGTAACTGTTCCTGTAACAGTTTTACGCACAAAATTAATGTTGATTGAACCTGAGATGATTGCAGTACCTGTCATAATTAAATTTGGATTTGACGATACATTAGATGCTGTAAAGTTGTAATCAAATTGTTGATTTTGTCCCATAAATAAATTACGAGTTGTAGATGTACCAACATAAGTAGCATATAAACCCATTTTAGTTGCGTTATTTACAATAGTATCTTGTGTACCTGTAAATCCATCAATTGTAATTAATGCGCTAACACCATTAGAATTTGATTTTACATTAATTGCATAGTTACCGTTCGCATCAGTAGTTCCTGAATAAACATCAGCACCATTTGCAACTGCGTTAGGGTATAAACCACCAGCGCCACCTTTGTTTACTTTAATAGTTACTACAACACCAGCAACGTTAACGCGGTTTGTATTAATCCATCCACCACCACCGTTTGGTGTAATTACGTTTTTGTTTACATTACCTTTTACCATTGAGGTACCAGTTACGTCGGTTGCAGTAAAGTCTGTTGTTTTTTTATCTTTCTTACATGAAGCAAATAATAATGCTGTAAGAGAAAGTGCTAATAATGATTTTTTCATGATATTTTATGTTTTATAATTTATATTTTATTTAATTGTTTTTTTTTTGTTTAATTTAGAAATGAAAAATAAGTGTTAAAGCTCCGGCACCACCACTTAAAGCAGTATTTCCACCTAAAGTATTGTTCATTGAAAATACCGAACCGTTGTTGTTATCAACCGAGAAACCTTTTAAATTTTCTTTTGTATCTACATCAACTTCTTCAATTAATACTTCAGGACCTTTTTGACCGTTATTATATACTTCTTGAGTAGAAGTAGCACCTCTTCTGGTTGTAACTGAGTAACCCCAACCATATTCTGCACCAATTGAAATTTTAGAGAAAATAAAATACTCAATTCCAATAAAGCCTCTAACTCCAAAACGAATACCGCCACGATTTTTAACATCTAATGTTCTAACAGTTCTACCTGCATTTAAAGGTTGTTGCGTAGTTACTGCAAAACTATTAAAGTTATTAGTGAATTGAACAGGGTAAACATCTGAAAATTTATTTCCATATTCTACAGTTTGTTTAGAACCGTTTGTTCCAAAACCAAGTTCTCCACCAAAAAATCCTTGTAAACGGCGGTAACCTCTTCTCATTTCGTAACCTACCGTAACTAAAGTATTGTTTTTAGTAAATTTTAATTTATCATCTACTCTTATTAAAGAAGCTGCATTAATGTCATCTTGAGTACCTAAAGTTGCTTTGTACATAACTTCTGCGTTTTGCACTTGATTTGTCATTGAACCTGATAAGGTGTTAATGCCAAAACGCACACGAATTGCGGATGTAGCTGTTAAAAAATATTTACCTACAATTTGGTTGTTTGAAGCTTGTGTGTAATTTACAATACCATATCCACCTGGACCTGCTCCCGGATATGTTGTTTGACGGCTTAAAGTGCCCATAAACAAATCAATGATAGGAATGGTGTTAAAACCTATTCCAATGTCGCCTGCTTTAGGTAAAATTTCGTGTCCTTTTTTGTTTTTTAATACTTCGTCTGACTTGGCCTCTTGCGCCTGAGTTAACATTGTAGATAACAATGCTGTTACAATGAGTACTTTTTTCTTCATTTTTTGGATTTTTGGTTAATTTTAGTTTTTAGTTTTTATACTTTTAACTTAATCTATTCGATTAAATATATAAAAACTCCGTCAAATATAATCCATTTTATGATTGAAAAATCATAAATATACTGTTAACTTTATGTAAACTTTACATAATCATTTGTTCAAAAGTTTCTTCAGATATAATTTTAACACCTAAATTTTGGGCTTTTTTTAGTTTTTCGGGTCCCATGTTATCACCGGCTAATAAATAACTTGTTTTACCACTAATAGAGCCTACATTTTTTCCGCCGTTTAATTCTATTAATTCTTTTAATTGGTCGCGACTATGGTTGTTAAACACCCCACTTATTACAAACGTTAACCCGTTTAATGTCGCTCCGGTTTTTGCCATAGCTTCATCACTTAAACTAAATTGTAAGCCGGCTGTTTTTAACTTATTTATAATGTTTTTATTTTGCCCATCCTTAAAAAAAGCAACAACACTTAAAGCTATAGTCTCCCCTACTTCATCAATATCTAAAAGTTGTTCGGTAGTTAAACTTATTAAATCATCAATGGATTTTACTTTTCTGGCAATTTTTTTTGCTGTAGTTTCGCCTACGTGTCTAATACCAATAGCGTATAACACTCGTTCAAAGTTTACCTGTTTGCTTTGCTCAATTCCATCAATTAAATTCTGCGCGCTTTTTTCGGCCATACGTTCTAAAGGCAATAGTTGTTCTTTTTTTAAATCGTAAATATCACTTATATTTTTTATAAGATTTGCTTCCACCAGTTGGCTAATAGTTTCGCCACCCAAACTATCAATGTTCATGGCTTTACGACTTACAAAATGCTCTAACTTACCTTTTATTTGAGGCGCACACCCATTTTCGTTAGGGCAGTAATGATTTACCTCGCCCTCTTTACGCACTAATTGGGTGTTACATTCGGGGCAATGGCTTATGTAAACGGTTTTTACAGAATTGGAAGTTCGTTTTGTAAAATCTACCTCAATAATTTTCGGAATAATTTCTCCTCCCTTTTCAACAAACACAAAATCGTTTAAGCGAATATCCAGTTTTTCAATAATATCGGCATTGTGTAAACTGGCACGTTTTACAAGTGTACCGGCTAATTGCACAGGTTTTAAATTTGCAACAGGTGTAATAGCGCCTGTTCGGCCTACTTGGTAACTAATACTTAGCAATTGTGTACTTACTTGTTCTGCCTTAAATTTATAAGCAATTGCCCAGCGGGGCGATTTGGCAGTAAATCCTAATTGTTTTTGTTGTTTGTAATCATTTACTTTTATAACAATACCGTCAATTTCAAAAGGTAGCCCATGGCGATGAGTATCCCAAAAGGTAATAAAATCAAGCACTTCATTAATATTATTACACAGTTTAGAATGTTTACTGGTTTTAAAACCCCAGCTATTAGCCGCCTGTAAATTTTCGAAATGCGTTTGGTAAGGCATTTCTTCTCCTAACACATAATACAAAAAACAATCTAATTTTCTACTTGCTACAACTTTACTATCCTGCATTTTCATGGTTCCACTGGCTGCATTACGCGGGTTGGCTAAGGGTGCATCGCCAATTTCTTCACGCTCTTTATTAATGGTTTCAAAAACGTTTTTTGGCAAAAATATTTCGCCGCGTATTTCAAACAAAGCCGGGTATTTACCTTGCAATTTTAAAGGAATAGATTTTATTGTTTTTGCATTGTTGGTCACGTCATCGCCCTGCACACCGTCGCCACGCGTTACCGCTTGCTGCAACTCTCCGTTTTTATAAGTTAAACCAATAGATAAACCGTCAAATTTCAGTTCGCATACATATTGTACCTGATTCGCAAATAAATCGTTTTGTTGAATTTGTAACCCTTCAAACACTTTTCGGTCAAAATCAAGTATATCTTCTTCGTTGTAACTGTTGCCGAGCGAGAGCATAGGGTAGCTATGTTTTACTGATTTAAATTCTTTTGTAACAGTACCTCCTACTCTTTGGCTTGGCGAGTTAACATCAATAAGTTCCGGAAATTGTTTTTCTAATTCAATTAGCTCCTCTAATAATTTATCAAATTCAAAATCGCTAATTGTTGCATTGTCTAAAGCATAATAGTTGTAATTGTGTTGATTTAACTCTTCACTCAATTTTGTTATTCTTGTTAATACTTGTTGCTTTTCCATAGTATAAAAATGTGCTTAAATTTAGCTGTACTAAATTCATTTTTAATTGTTGTTGATAAAAAATGTTTTTAAAAGTAAAAAAAATGTTTTAGTTTTATGTTCATGTCTTTAAAAGAAGAAACTCAAAAACTATATTATTCCATTAGCGAAGTAAGTGAGATATTTGAAATAAACGCAAGCACCATACGTTTTTGGGAAAAGGAATTTGAGGTTTTAAAACCTACAAAAAATAAAAAAGGCAACCGTTTATTTACTCAAAAAGATATTGATTTAATTAAACAAATTGTTGAATTAGTAAAACAACAGGGGTTTACCATACAAGGTGCCAAAGAACAATTAAAAAGTAAATCTTCAAAAAAAACAATAGTGCCATCAATAGGCATTCCTTTCAACTCAACTACCACCAAAAATGTTGAAGTAATTAACAAACTGAAGGACATAAAAGCCAAATTAATAGATTTGGGAGAAGTATTGTAGGTAATTTAAATCCTTTATAGCATTCCTTTTTTAAATCAAAGCAAAATTTATACTTTTGCCAAATGATTAAATACATTTTTTTAGTTTTTTATTTTTTACTGTTTTTTGTTCGCTGTACAAACTCATCGGCTAATAAAGCAGAAAACAAAACTATTATAAGTCCAAAAAAAGACACCTTAACTATAAAAACGGATTCATCGTCTTTTACTAAACCCAAATTTAATACAAATAACCGTTATAATAATATTACTGCTATTTTATGCGGTAACAAAGGGCAAGCCAACGATTTAAATTATTTATTTGATACAATTGCGTGGGCCAAACATGTTGGTTTTATTGATAGCAGTTGGAAGCGTTTAGAAAAAAAACGCCTGCAAGCAATGAAAAATTGGGGCAGAAAAGAATTTGAAAAGCCAAACGCTGAAGCAAAAACTGTTTTTTATCCCTTTAGTGGGCCCGATTATTTAACCGCAAATGCCTTTTTTCCCAATGCAGATACCTACATTATGTTAGGTTTAGAAAGTGTAGGTAAGTTACCCGATTTACAAGCGTTTAAAAAAGGCGATGCGGCAGATTATGAACAGGATTTTAAAAAATCGTTAAGCGATATTTTTAGCAAAAGTTATTTTATTACTCAAACAATGATTCGCGATTTTCAAGCACAAAAAGTAAACGGTTTATTGCCGGTATTGTGTTTCTTTATAAAAAAAACCGGTAACGATATTTTAGACATTAAGTATTTAGTACGCTACAAACAAGATAGTATAAGCCAGGTAAGTTACGATTTTAAAAACAACGACCATAAACCTTTTGGAGTAAAAGTTGACTTTTTACAGGAAGGAAAACAAAAAACGGTTTATTATTTTAAATACGATGTTAGCAATAAAACCTTTAACGATACAACTGTTTTTTATAAATTTATTACTAAAAATACAGGCAATTGCATTACCTATATTAAAAGTGCATCGTACTTATTGCATGCCAATTTTATGGCAAATATGCGAACGTTAATTTTAAAAAACTCTACAACTATAATTCAAGATGATACAGGTTTGCCGTATAAATATTTTGAAGAAGGAAAAAAATTTAATGTAAAATTATACGGACAGTATGTGCAACCGGTTAAAGATTTTTCGTATTTAAAGTTGCAGAAAGATTTAATACAAGCCTTTAAAAAAGATAGTGCTACAATAAAACAATTACCTTTTCACCTTGGTTATCATTGGCAATCTAACAAAGATGTAATAATGTTTGCGAGAAAAATTTAAAGAAATAAGCCACAGATTTTCCGGATTATACAGATATATTAAATCAGCGAAATTTATATAAACTATGGCAAAAAGTAATGATGTATGCACCACAAATTAGTTATAACACACATAGTAAACTGGCTAAAAACCTATAGTGATAATTCACACACCAACGGTTTTGTAATTGGTATTAGCGGCGGTATTGATAGTGCCGTTACATCAACCCTTTGTGCTTTAACAGGTAAAAAAGTAATGGCTTTAAATATGCCCATTCGCCAATTTAAGACCGAGTTGGATAGAAGTACGGAACATATTAAATGGTTAAAAGCAAAGTTCGAAAACGTTAGTTCTGAAACGGTTGATTTAACTAGTGCTTTAGAGGTTTTAGAAAAAACATTTCCACAACAAATTGCCGCCGATTTTTTAAGCATGGCAAATACACGTGCCCGATTACGTATGCTAACGCTTTACGGCTTTGCAACCACTCACAAACTGTTAGTGGTTGGCACCGGAAATAAAGTAGAAGATTTTGGCGTAGGCTTTTATACAAAGTATGGAGACGGAGGTGTTGATTTAAGTCCAATAGCCGACTTATATAAAACACAAGTTTACGAATTAGCTAAAGAGTTAGGTATAGTTACTAACATACAAACAGCAAAACCCACCGATGGCTTATTTGCCGATGGCAGAACTGATGAAGACCAAATTGGAGCAAGTTATATTGAATTAGAATGGGCAATGGAATATATAGCTAATAAAGAAAGTTTTGAATTAAATGCCCGCCAAAAAACGGTAATGGATATTTATTTAAAACGCAACAAAGCCAATAAACATAAAATGGATGCTATACCTGTTTGCGAAATCCCTATAGAGTTTTTTTAGATTTTTGTCAGGCTGAGCGGAGTCGAAGCCTAATCTTTTATCTCTACACTTACTTTATCTACATTACCATTCATTGGCGGTAGCAATTTTGTAAGTTTAACGTGTAAATGATTTATAGTTTTAAAATTAAATTTTATGTCTTTAAAAATACGCCCGCACACTTGCTCAATTAAATTACTTCTAATTGCCATTTGTGCTTTACAAATTTCGTAAATAATGCAATAATCAATAGTTTCGTTTAAATCATCTGTTTTTGCTGCTAAGCTAAAATCGGTTGTCATGTAAACATCTACAATGTAATTACCTCCAATTTTAGCTTCTTCGGGTAAACAACCGTGGTAACCGTAAAGGTTTATTCCTTCGATATTGATTGTGTGTTGTGACATATAAAGCAAAAAGAGAGTAAAATTACTCTCTTTAGTAGAATGGAGGGTAACTTTATCGAACTTTTATTTTGGTAAGGTGTCTAAAATTAATCATTTAAAATATATAACTGTTTAAAATTATTTTGGGTAATTTAATTCAATCCTAATTTTATTTCTACATAATGGAATTAATTTTTTTAATGCATTATTAGCCCCATTCACATTTTGATTTTGGCAACTAACAATAAATTCTTCAAAAACTGCTATTTTTCCTGGAGTGTTTTTTACAATTTCAAAATCATTATAACCGCCTTCTTTTAGAAATCTTACAATCATATCCAAATGATTTGGTGTACCATCATTATCAGTGCATTCTTCCATATATGTTTCAACTATTGACTCCCAAAGCTTCATGCTTAAGCCTACACATTGTTCCATTGCTTCTTTACGTAAAATTTGTCCTGCTTTAGTACGTAAAAAGTGCTGGCTTTCAGCAAGAATTATTTGTTGCCTTGAAAGTTCACCATTCATAATTGCTTTCCATAGAGGATGCTTGTGAAATGGAAATAAATCATACATATCTAATAAAGAACTTACATTCTTATTAAATGTGGTTTTATATGCTAAGTCAATTTCCATTTCGTTAATTATTGTTTACTAACTTGAACAAACATAGGATTAATTTGTGTCTATGATTGCTATAAACTGTAGTATTCTACTTCATATTATTGTTTTATCAGTTTACTTCTAGCTACTACCTTTGATTTGTTTTCAATTTGAATTAAATAAATCCCTTTACTTATATGCTCAATATTTATTTGTGATTGAGGATTAGTAATTGTTGATTGATAAACTACCTGTCCTAAACTATTTATTATTTCGATTTTTGCATTATCATTTAATGTTCCACACTCTATATTTAAAATTTCATTTGCTGGATTAGGATAAACTAAAACACTTTGATTATCGATGGAATTGAAGTAAATACCTGTGCAGCTTGCAACAATAACATTAACTAATGCAGGTAACGAGGCACAAGCATTGTTGTCAAATAGTTCAACAGTATAAGTACAATTTACATTGGGATAAACAGTTACCGAATTTAGATAAGGATTAATAACGCTTAGGGGTACAGGGTCGTACCAAATATAGTTTTGAATGGGCAACACAGCTAAGGTGCTAATATTTGATACAGTTAAATGTAATGAATCATTTAAACAAACTGTGCTAGATGGCGGGCTTACTGCAATTGAAAATTGAGGGATTACGCTAACACAAGATACCGCAAACCCAGTGCAAGAGCCTACAATACTACTAACAGTGTAACAGGTAGTAACTGGTGGGCGTACAAAAATTGAACTAAGTGTATTTATCCCTATTGTAGGGTAATATGGTGTCCAACTATAAGAAGCTGAACCGCCACTTGCAGTTAAAAATACTGGATGCGAATATTTAGGAAAATTACTGGCTATGCAAGTTGTAGCACTTGTTTGAGTTACTGATATAGTTGGGCTTGACGCAACGTTTACAGCATTTGAATAGGAGCCAGTACCACTTGCTAATGTTACATTTAAGTTAACTGTGAATGAACCTGTTGAAGGAAAATTAACTGCGGTTGTAGGAGAGTTTGGTGAAGAAAAAACAAGTGTTGCAGGTGATGAAGCCCAAGTGTATGATAAAACAACATCCGTACCTGTATTAGCGGTTAATGTTGTTGAAGTACCACTACATCCATTACTATTTAAAGTAAAAGTAATTTGGGAATAGCTTAATTTTACAATTAAAAAAGCAATTAATATAGTTACTCTTTTCATACTATTGCTTTATTAGTTTACTTCTACCAATAATTTTTGTTTCACTTTCAATTTGCACAATATAAATTCCTTTACTTAACTGCTCAATATTTATTTTTGATTGTGAATTTGTAATTGTTGATTGATAAACTACTTGCCCTAAATTATTTATAATTTCGAGTTTTGCATTTTTGTCATTGAATGTACCGCAGTCTATATTCAAAAAATCATTTGCAGGA
>JAYVGH010000087.1:0-9910 GCA_043772435.1 Bacteroidota bacterium | reverse complement strand
ATTTTGTATGTTGAAAACATGAGCCTTTTACTCGATTTTAAAATTTTAGTTCACACCGTTTTAATTGTATTGCAGGGTAGAGGCAAATAGACAATTATTGTTAATCTTTTATTTTTTTATAAAATAATTCGTAACCATTTTTAATCTTTACGTTATGGCTTGTGCTTAATTTTATGATTAAAAAACTACTCGTATTTATTTTTTTATTTACAGCATTTTGCTATCAATCGCAAACAATAAAATTAAGCGGAAATACAAACGATACCTCTCTAAAACAAAGCTTGCCCAACGCGCTTTTAATGGCTATTAGGTTTACCGACAGTAGTTTGGTGAATTTTACCCGCACTAATAAAGATGGTATTTTTAAACCTATTAAATTACCTGTTGATACTTACATAGTAATTATTAGCCACCCAAATTTTAACGATAAAACATATTTATTAGTACCCACTAAAAACGACACGGTTTTTAATTTTAAAAATGTGGTACTCCCTCCAAAAAGCGTTCAATTAAACGAAGTAGAAGTTATTGCCTATAAAGAAAAAATGTATTACAAAGGCGATACACTACAATTTACAGCCGATAGTTTTAAAGTTAAGCCAAACGCAACAGTTGAAGATTTACTAAAAAAATTACCCGGGGTAAAAGTAGATGCTAAAGGTAAAATTACAATTCAGGGCAAACAGGTAGACCAGATATTAGTAGATGGAGATGAATTTTTTGGCAGCGACCCAACCATTGCTACAAAAAATTTAAATGCCAATACCGTTGAAACAGTTCAAGTATTTGAAAAGAAAAATGAGAGTACCGAAGACAACGCAGCTGAAACAGTTAAGGTATTAAATTTAAAATTGAAAGAAGATAGTAAAAAAGGATATTTTGGAAAGGTAGGTGGTGCCAGCGATTTTAATAAATTTTACGAAAATGATGTATTAATTAATAAGTTTAAAAAACAACAAAAGTTTTCGCTATTTGGCTTATTAGCTAATACGCCTAAGCAGGCGTTTGGTTGGGACGATGCCAATAAATATGGCTTAAGTAACGAAACCAATAATAATTATGACCCTGAAACGAATAGTTTTACAGGTTCAAATAGTAATGGGACAGGTGTTCCGCAAACCTTAAAGTCGGGGTTTTATTTAAACGATAAATACGGTAAAAACACCAAGCTAAATACTGATTATACTTTTAATCAAAATCAATTAGTTACGGGTAGCGAAACCAATACACAGTTTTTTTTAGAAGATACAAGTTATACCAATCAACAAAAAATAGATAATAGAGCGCAAACCCAAAGACATAATTTTAATTTAAGATGGACACAAAAATTAGACTCGTTAACCGAACTAATTGTAAAACCAAAAATTAATTATAGTATTGATAATAACAGTAATTCTAAATTTGATAAATTTATTACTCAAAATAATAATGTAACCCGCCAAACAACAATCTTTAATTCAAATAATTCCGAAACACTTGATGCAAATGTAATGTTTAAGTTAAGCAGGAATTTTATGAAAAAAGACAGAAACATAATTGTAACCTATCAACCTACTTATTACAATGCAAAAACAAATGCAAACTTAAATACAAATTTTAATTATTATCAAAACCAGTTACCCGACTCATCTTTATTGCAAAAACGCACTCAGGTAAATCACCGCGAAGAGCATAACGCCTCAATTACTTACATAGAACCTTTAACTAAAAAATTTAAAACCGAAGTAAGTTATGGTTTTGCATACAATAAAAGTTATAACAATCGTACTACTTTAGATTTTAATGGACAAGCCTACGATAATTTAAATACCACACAAAGCAATGATTTTAAAAATTTGCGTGTTGTAAATAAAGCTGGTGCAAAATTAATTTACGATGTTAAAAAATATCGCATAAGCCTTGGCACTGCATTTAGAAGTATTTATCAAGAGAATATTAACGTTACTAAAAATCAAAAATTAAATCAAACCTTTACAAATATTCTACCTTCTGCTGTTTTTATTTACCGTATTAATCAAGGTTCTAACTTACATATAAACTATAGTTCAAGTGCTCAACAACCCGATTTACAACAGTTACAGCCGGTGGTTGATAATACAGACCCCAATAGAATTACTATTGGCAACCCTAACTTAAAGCCCCAGTTTACTAATTATGTAAATGCTAATTATTATTTTTACAAAGGTATAAGCGATGTTAATTTTTATGCAGGCGGGCAATATAACAATGTTTTACGCGAAATAAACGAAAAAACAAGTTTCGATAGTCAGGGCACATCAACCACCACTCCTGTAAACATTGATGGAAATTTTTCATCAAACATTTGGTGTGGTGGGGCATTTCCGGTTTTTAAACGTTTTATGAAAATTAGTTCTAGTTTAAGTAGCGGTTTTAATAATAATGTAGCCTATGTAAACGATATTAAAAACACAACTCAATTTTTTGATATTACGCCCAATATAGGATTTGAAAAAATAGTAGATTATTTAGAACTTACAATGGGAGCAAATTATAGTTACAACATTCCAAAACAAACTATTAGTACACAGTCTAAATCCTACTATACATATAGTATTGAAGGAATGTTAATGATTAAACTACCGAAAAAATTCAGAATAAATACTGATGGTCATTACACTAACAATGGCAATAGAGCAGTAGGTTATAATTTAAATTACTTAATTTTTAACGCTTCGCTAAGTAAAACATTTTTTAAAGCAGAAAACTTGATTATATCAGCCGAAGCCAACGATATATTAAATCAAAATATTAGTAACCAGCGCGAAATTACAGCCAATAAAATTATTGACACAAAAACACAAATTATTAAACGATATTTTTTAGCCCGAGTTATTTATAAATTTAACAGTAATAAAAAGAAGGAGGAAGAAAATGAGAATGATTAGTAACGTTACGTTGGGTGAAGTAAACGCCTGGCAGACAAAGCGGAACGGAAGTGTAATTGTATTATTTATTTTATTCCTTATCACAACAAATATTTCTTTCTCCCAAATATCCTCTGCAAAAATTACATTTGAACGTAAAACAAATCTTTTTAAAAAATTTAAAGACGAAAATACCCGCCGTTGGTTAAAAGAAGAAGATAAAATTAAAATAGATTATTTTGAATTATACATTACCGATTCAATAAGTGTTTTTAAACCACAAGAAAGTGATATTAGAGATAAAATGGAATGGACAACCGCCAAAAATACTGTTTACCAAAATTTTAATACCAACCAACGTTATTTAATTAAAACCATGTGGGGCGAAGAATTGCACTTAACCGATAGTTTGTTTAAACGTAATTGGAAAATTACCGAAAGTAGTCGCAAAATAGCAGGTTACAACTGCCGAAAAGCCATTTGGCAGGCTAACGATACTACAACTATTTACGCTTGGTTTAGTTATGATTTAATACCAAGTACAGGTCCCGAAAGTTTTAACGGTTTGCCCGGAACTATTCTTGGTTTGGCTACTGAAGATGGCGGTGTTATTTATTTTGCTAAAAAAGTAGAAATTTTAAATCCGGTAGCCTCAACATTTACAATTCCTAAAAAGAAAAAAATATTTACAATACCTGAGTTAAAAGCCGATATGGAAAAACGTTTTGGTAAAGAAAAATGGTTTAAAGGAACTATGAGCGAGCAGTTTGGGGTTTGGTAAATAGAACTCCGTTAATACAAACTAGTATGATTTTTAGCAGATATAACATATTTCAACTTACTTAATCAGCGTTGCCATTTCCTTTTTTTGATATAAAATTACAACGTATATTTGCATTAGTTTTTTAGTTTAAATTGAATTTAAATCCAGATATTTTAGAACAAGAAGTTATTGAACTTATTCTTAAAGAAGAAGCTACAAAAACAATTGTATTGTATAACGACGATTATAATACCTTTGAATTTGTGACCGAAAGCCTTATAAAAGTATGCAATCATCAATTAGAACAAGCAGAACAATGTACCTACTTAGTGCATTACAAAGGCAAATGTGCTGTAAAGCATGGCACGCTTAAAAAATTAAAACCGATGCACGAAGCTTTATTAGAAAGAGGCTTAACATCAAAAATTGAAGATTAATAACATTGGCATATAATTAGATGTAAAACGTATATATGAAAAAAATTATAATTACAGTTGCACTCATAAGTTCTGTATTTTTAGGCTGTCACAAAAATGCAATTACAGGTAGCAGGGCTTTAACAATTTTGCCCGAAAGCGAAATGATGGCAATGAGCTTTACGCAATACGATCAATTTTTAGCGGAACACCCGCCTTTGCCAGATAATGATGGTAGAGTAAAATTGGTAAAAGGCTGTGGTGTTAGAATTCAACATGCAGTAGAACAGTTTTATAATGACAAAGGTCTAAGCCAAGATTTAAACGGCTTTAAATGGGCGTTTAATGTAGTAAACGATAATGCAGTGAACGCCTGGTGTATGCCGGGTGGTAAGGTAGTTGTTTACACAGGTTTATTACCTGTAACCCAAGATGAGCAAAGTTTAGCAATAGTAATGGGTCACGAAATTGCCCACGCCATTGCCCGCCATGGTAATCAACGTATGAGTCAAGGCATTTTAGTTCAAACCGGCGGAACTGTATTATCGGTTGCGTTATCTCAAAAACCTGTTGCAACACAGCAATTATTTATGCAATCGTTTGGCATAGGCTCGCAATTGGGTATGTTAAGTTACAGCCGTAAACACGAAACCGAAGCTGATAAAATGGGGTTAATTTTTGCCGCTATGGCAGGTTATAACCCCGAAGTAGCAGTTACCTTTTGGCAGCGTATGAGCCAAGTTGGCGGCGGACAAAAACCTCCTGAATTATTAAGCACACATCCCAGCGATGAACGCCGAATAAGAGATTTACAAGCTTTTATGCCTGAAGCTAAAAAGTATTATAAGGCTCAGTAAATTTAGGTAACTATTAAATAACACTTATATTAGTTTCACAACTTAAACGCGTAACTACATTAAAGTTCACCTTAACCATTAATGATTCTGTAATAGCTATTGCAAAAAAATATGCTAAACAAAAAAGTTTAGGTTTATCTAATATTGTCGAAAATTACTCAATGGCATAAACTTCTAAAGACAATACGGAAGAAGTAATTTCTTCGAAAATATTAAATTTAATGGGAGTTATAAATCTACCAAAAAGATTATGATTATAAAAAGGTATTAACAAAAATCTTACTCAAAAAATATAAATAAATTGGGGGATTTTTAGATGCAATTAATATTTATAACTAATTTAAAATAATCACATACGATTTTCCGTTAATCATTACTGTTGCTTTACCATCGCAGGCACCGTCACCAAAATCAATAGTTCGAGTTGGTTTGCCTTTTGGAGTGTGAGAAATAATGCCGCTCGAAAAATGTTTTCTACAACCAATACTCATATCTCTAATTAAAGGTTTTGTAATTGTTGAGGTGTAACTTCTACCATTACTATTTGTGCCGCTGGCAGAGCCGGTAATACTGTATTTATCATCTAACCAAGTTGCAGTAGTTTGTCCGGCTGTCCATTCGCGTTGGCGATTACTTGTCCATGTAAACGAACCGCCATTGCTTGCTTTTGTTACTGTTACATTATCGTTAAATTGGTAAACTAAATTTCCTGAGGCGTTTCTGCCTAAATTTTTTATGGTTTTTGTGCCGCTAACGCCATTATCGTTTACAAAATAATTTACGGGTGTAACTGTAATAGTTGTTAATGAGTCTTTATATTTTCCGTTAAAAGTCACAATTAAACTGCCTCTTCGGTAGCGATAATCGTTTCCCAAACAATTTGTAATTCCAAAATTTACAGTTACACTTTTAACTGTTGTTAAAGTATCAAACTGTAAGGTAGTACAACTGCTTAATACAGCGTTATTATCTTGGGTTTTAAAACTACTTACCGAATTAGTTTTAGCGGCCTCGTCCGAAATATTAGCCATATCGTTTGTTAAACTGGTTGCTAAAAAATTTTCAGTAGCTGAATTAGTATCAGTATCCTGTTCTTGTTCTTTTTTTCGGCAAGAAATAGCTAACCCTAAAGCTAAGGTGGCAATAATTATGTGATTAAAAAGTGTTTTCATTTTTTGTCAATTTAATAGTATGACGACAATATTATTAAAAGGTTTAATCTCTCCATAATATTTCATAAATTTACCTTTTTTATGGAACAAAATTTTGACATTATTATAATTGGCGGCGGAATTGTGGGTTTAGCAACAGCTTTAAAATTAGTAACCCAACACCCCACTAAAACTATTTTAGTTTTAGAAAAAGAAAAAGAAGTAGCCGCCCATCAAACGTCGCATAATAGCGGCGTAATACATAGCGGCATTTATTACAAACCAGGTTCGTACAAGGCTATTAATTGCGTAGCCGGACGAAGAGAGCTTGTTGAATTTGCCAAAGAACACAAAATTCAGTTTGATTTATGCGGTAAAATAATTGTGGCAACCGACGAGAGCGAATTGCCACACATGAACAAAGTATTTAACAACGGCGTTGCTAATGGAGTTGAGGATATTGAGATAATTAACGCCAAACAAATTAAAGAAATTGAACCTTTTTGCGAAGGCATTTCGGGTATTAGAGTCGGTTGCACAGGCATTATTGATTATGGAGATGTTGCCCGAAAATATGCAGAATTAATTAACGCCAAAACTAATGGCAGCAAAGTGCTAACCTCGCAAAAAGTAATTGGTTTCGAAAAAAGTACTGATAGCACAACCGTAATTACCGATAAAGGAAAGTTTACAGGAAAATACATTATTAGCACAGCGGGCTTACAAGCCGATAGAATTACAAAAAAAGAAGGCACTAAAACAAACGCCTCTATTGTTGGTTTTAGAGGCGATTATTACGATTTAACAGCAAAAGGTTTATCGAAGGTTAACCATTTAATTTATCCGGTTCCTAACCCAAAATTTCCGTTTTTAGGAGTACATTTTACCCGTATGATTAAAGGCGGAACCGAATGCGGTCCAAATGCCGTATTTGTATTTGACAGAGAGGGTTATAAAAAAACTGCATTTAGCTTAAAAGATACCACAAAAGCTTTTACAACCGCCGGAACCTGGAAATTTTTTGCCAAACATTGGCGCTTTGGTTTAGATGAATACCGAGGTGCATTTAGCAAAACTTATTTTTTAAACCGTTTGCGTAAGCTAATACCAAGCTTAGAAATGGATGACATTGAAACAGCCCGTTGTGGCATAAGAGCCATGGCTTTGGGACCGGACGGAGAAATGCTTGACGATTTTAAAGTTGAAAAAAACGGAAATGCCATGCACGTAATAAATAGCCCAAGCCCTGCCGCAACAGCCAGTTTAGCTTACGGCAACGAAATTGCGTTAATGGCAACCGAGTATTTTAATTTGAAGTAAGGGTATTATTTTTTATAAATATTATTCTGAAGCTTCTTTCACAAGTATGTCTTTTAAATTTATTGAATTGGTATTATAAAAACGACCGTTTGCTTTTTTGCAAATAGCTTTAAACTCTTCTTCTAATTTTTTACTGCTCGAACCTCCTAAATAAATAATACAGAAACCTGTTTTTTTATTTTTAAACGATTTAATTATTTTCGAAGTTGCCTTATCAATTTTAAATGCCCCATCTGTTATTAGTAAAATTTTAGTAATGCCATTTTTTAATTGGCAACTATCTACAATTTGTGAAGATTTAAAAATCCCATCTTTTATATTTGTAGAGCCTTTGGCTTCTATTTCATCTATCTTTGCATTAATTTTTGACTTATAATTGCAAGCATTATTTTTTAAAATAACATTGGCAATAGATGCAAACGTAACAATAGAAATGTGGTCTTGCGATCTCTGAAGTTTTACAAGATATTTTGTTGTTTTTTTTAATGAATCAATTCGGCCAAATTCTGTCATGGAGGAAGACGCGTCCAACACATAAATTAAATGATGTGGCACTGCTTTTTGAATAAGTTCTCGGTCGCCCTCATTCTCAATTTTACTATGGTGCTTAACAGTTATTGTTTCATCCTCTTCTTTTACATCCACGTATGCAAAAAGATGCAGAAGCCTTGGTTTGTTTAACATGATGTTTTGGTTAGTATCCAAATCTCCCGGCGAAAGGCAGCAACTGGATGTAATCGACATTTTTTTTCCATCAGTTAATTCAATAAAACGGTTGTAATATTCCATACTTGAATTATAACCATATGTAAATTTATTGTAATGCTGATACTCTGGCTTTAGATATGGTTCGTGATTGTATCGTTCTGTTTTGTACCAGTAAATTGTGCTTTGCATCATCGAGTAAAAAGACCTGTAACGTGAATGCGCCCACCAGCCATTGTTTTGACTACCATAACCTCGGGTTTTATATAAATAAACAGAATCCTTACTTAAACCAACTGCATTTAAATGCCGCATAAGACTGTCGTATTTTGAGTTGTTGGAATTATTGCCTACAGCAAGTTCTTTTTGCCAGGTGTCAAATAAATTAATGGTCAATTTTAATTCCTTCTCAGCTTGTTGAACTACCTGATGCGATTTATTCAACGGCAAATCCTTTAAATAAAACTTTTCAATCACATCATATAATGCTTCCGATGCCTTTTGACAATTTATAAAAGAGGTCTCATTTTGTTTTAATATTTTTTTAGCAACAGTAAATTTTGCATCGGTGGTAAATGTTTTTGTTGCTACATAATCCGATAGCAACGAATTGTAGTAAAACAGGCTATCGGTTTTTGTAATATATTCGAGCAGGACGGAATCAATAGCTTTATCAAATCCCGGATGAGGTTTTTTTAGCCACAACAAAGCTTTTTCTTTTTCTTCCAGATAAGGAATAAGATCTGCCATATAACCCGGCAAGCGTTTGTTAGCATCGGGGGTTAATTCTTTAAAGCGAAACGCTTTTTCCATTCCGGTATAATACACTGCGCCGCTATGTTGGCCTCTGCTGCTGTAAAAATAACCGGGATTAACTTCTTTACTGCTTTTATAAACACCTCTTGCCAATTGCACAGCATCATAGTAGTATGTGTAATTTAATCGGCTGGCCTCATCCATCAACTCAATAATAGCATTAAGGTGGCGTACTTTTTCATTTCGTTCCTGCGAAAAAATTAGGACTGGAAGAAATAAAAAAAAATAAAGAAATGGTTTCATTTTATAAAATTACAATTTTTTAAAACTATTAAAATTCCGTTTAGTGTAAATAATTTAATCATCAATATTTCAGAAAGTTCTGATATGCAAACATCTATTTAAAATCTAAGGAGTTATTTAATTTACAAAACCATTATTTAAGGTTGCTTTAGTCGATTAAAGAAATCGGCATCGCTATGACGAACTTCCATAAACACCAAACGCCTCACTAAATAAATCGCAAGGCTTTTTGATTGACGTTAATTTAATTATTTAAAAAAAGGTCAAAAAAAATCCCCACTATTTCTAGTGAGGATTGATTTAAAATTGGCATCGACATACTCTCCCGGGCTTTAGGCCAAGTACCATCTGCGCAGGCGGGCTTAACTTCTCTGTTCGAGATGGGAAGAGGTGAGCACCAGTCCTATCAACCCCATAAGTTCTTTGTGTTAGGGTATACACGGGGTATACTTGACACTATTTCTTATGGTATAAATATCCATTTAATATTGTGAAAGATGTTGAAGAGTAAGAACATTAAGTTCAATACAGTAGTCATTAAAGACTTCAGACAGTATATATAATAAGCTCTTGGGTAATTAGTATTGCTCGACTTTGGTATCTCTACCTTTACATCTGCAACCTATCAAGGTCGTCATCTACGACCGCCCTTATATGGATTACTCATCTTCAGGTCAGTTTCGCACTTAGATGCTTTCAGCGCTTATCTGATCCCGACGTAGCTACTCAGCGATGCTCTTGGCAGAACAACTGA
>JAYVGH010000086.1:0-5214 GCA_043772435.1 Bacteroidota bacterium | reverse complement strand
ATAAAAATTTCGTCTATTAATTGTTGTAAATTAATGTTAATATCATCGGCAGTTTCTTTACTTTCAGTAACAAGTGGTGTGTTTTTAATTAATGCAAATAATACCTGTAACTCTGTTTCAAAATACAATCCCGCTTGTTTTAACCTGTTTTGCAAGGTTTCGTCTCCTTCAATATTAGTTGAGGCATCAATTAAAGTAAACAATTGATTTTTAAATTTACCGGAAATATTATTTAAAGTATCCGTTTTTTCAAATAAGTGATTTGCCCAATCTACACCATCTTTATTGATATGTTTTTGATGTAGTTGAATCAAGCCTCCCAAATCTTTTCTTAATTCGCTTGCATCACTTAAATCAAAAACAGAAACTAATAAATGTTTAATGTAATTTTTTTGAGAAGCGGAAAATAGTGTTTCAACTTGTTCTTCAGCTTGCTTGGTGTTTGCAAAATTTACAATTTTAGCGTCGTTTAGCAAACTGTTTTTATCAATTTTACTACTTAAGGTTAAACCCTGCAAGCTGCTACACCTGCTTAAAGCAACATATACCTGTCCGGCGCTAAATGCTTCGGCTGCATCAATTATTAGTTTGCTAAAAGTTAAGCCCTGACTTTTGTGAATGGTAATAGCCCAAGCCAATCTCAAAGGGTATTGCGTAAAAATACCTACAACTTCTTCGTTAATGTGTTTAGTTGTTTTATCAATTTGAAAAGTAACATTTTGCCACGATTCTTTCGCTACTTCAATCTCGTAAGAATCATCTTCGCATTTTACTTTTATTTTATCATCATTTATATATGTTACAATGCCAATTTTACCATTGTAATAATTTTTTTCAGTATTGTTTTTTAAAAACATTACGCGTGTTCCTTTTTTTAGTATTAGGGTTTCATCAGCCGGATAATTTTTTTCGTTAAAGCTTCCATTTACACTACATTTAAACTTATATTGTTTATCAGGCAAAGCATTTAAGGCAGTTGAATTTATTTCGTCTGCTTTTCTATTGTGAGTTGTTAATGTAATATTCGTTTGATAATCTTGCTGCGTAATATTTGATTTATAGTGCGAGTTGAGTTGTTCTAAACTTTCTGCATCTAAATTATTATTACGTACTTTATTTAGCAAGTCTACAAATGTTTGCTCTTTTTGGCGGTAAATTTTATTCAATTCAATATATACTGGATAATTACTTTTTATAACCAAACTATCAAAAAAATATGGGCTTTTATAAATCTCGTTCAAAATTTTCCATTCTTCGTTTTGTACAACAGGCGGCAATTGATACATATCGCCAATTAACAACACTTGTACTCCGCCAAAAGGTAAATGTGTTTTTTTGCGCACTTGTCTTAAGGTTAAATCAATCTGGTCAAGCATATCAGCTCGTACCATACTAATTTCATCAATTACCAATAATTCCAAATTTCTAAAAATGCTAAGCCGCTGACCGTTATATTTTAATGTAGGTAAGTTAGAATGATTAAAATTGATAGCTCCATCTTCTTTTAAAGAGGGTAAAAATGGCGTAAATGGAAATTGAAAAAACGAATGAATAGTACTTCCCCCAGCATTTATTGCAGCAACCCCGGTTGGGGCAACAATAGCCATTTGTTTAAAGGTGTTTTGTTTTATGTATTTTAGTAAAGTGGTTTTTCCTGTGCCGGCTTTGCCGGTTAAAAAAATACTTTGGTTGGTTTGGTTAACAAAATTTAAAACCTGTTCAAACTGACTATTAATTTCGATGTTATTCATTTACAAAACAAAGTAAGTAATTTTTTATTGTTTTTAGAATCTATAATATAAAAAACTAAACTCTCACTCCAATAATAGTAACATCGTCAATTTGCTCTAAATCACCTACCCAGTCTTTAAATTTTTTTTCAAGTAATTGCTTTTGATCATTCATATTTAAATGCGCTTTGTTCAGTAATAATTTACGAAGGTTTTTACTCATAAATTTTTTACCTTTTTCGCCCCCAAACTGATCGGGAAAACCATCTGTTAAAGTGTAAATTACATCACCAATTTGTAAATCAATTTCTTGTTGAGTAAACGACACATCTTGTCTATCGTGTTTACCAACCGGCATTTTATCAGGTTTTATTTCTATGGTTTCAGTTCCCCTAATAATCCATACCGGATTATTTGCTGCGGAAACAATTAATTTATTATTTTTAAAATCAAAGCATATTAAACTGCAATCCATTCCGTCTTTACCACCATCAACGCTCCCATCTTTTTTTAAGCGGTCAATAATTTTTAGGCGTGAATGGTTTAATATTTCGCTTGGCTCTGTTAATTTTTGCTCTTCTATTGCCTTTTCTAAGCAAGAAATATTTAAAATACTCATAATCGCTCCAGGTACTCCATGCCCTGTGCTATCAGCCGTTGCTAAAGCAAAGTTTCCATTGTTTAATTTACCTGCCCAGTAAAAATCTCCACTTACAATATCCTTAGGTTTAAACAATACAAAATAATCATTTAAATTGGCGTCTAATAATTCTTTAGTTGCTAAAAAACTTCTTTGGATGCGTTCGGCATAATTAATACTATCTGTTATTTCTTTGTGTTTTTCCTCTAATATGTGTTTTTGTTTGTCAACAATTTTTATTTGCTTTTCCACTTCAATTTTTTGAAGCGCGATTACTTTATTTGCTTTTTGCTTTTGGCGATAGCTTCTAAATACCAAAGCCACCACAAACAGCATTAAAATAAAACCGATAATAAAATAATTACGTTCCATTTTTTTTTGTTTCAATTCCTTATTAGCTAAAGCATCTTTTTTTTCTTGTTCTATTTTCTCTATGGTTTGTTTTTTATTAAACTCAAAATTCATTTCATTTCTAACCAATTCTTTTGTTTTTTTAGAACTAAAAATAGAATCTTTCAGTTCAGTGTAATTTTTATAATATTTATAAGAAAGCAACCAGTTGTGTTGTTTTACAAACAATTCACTTAATCGTTGATTTAACTCACTTTGATTACTCAAATCACCTAGTTCTTCTGCTATTAGTAAAGCACTTTTTAAATAATCTTCTGCCTCCCTGTATTTATGTTTATGAATATAAATAGCGCCAATTTTTGCTTTAACATTGGGTAATTGAATCTTATCTTTATGTTTTTCGGCTATTTTTAGTGCTTCAAAATAACTTATTAAGGCTTTTGCAGTATCGCCTTGCAATACATACACGTTTGCCATTACAGACAGATTAAGCCCTATCATGCCATAATTATTATTTATTTTTGCTTTGTTAAATGATTTTGCATAATAATTCATGCCATTTTTATAATCCTTTTGACTAACATACAGGTTGCCAATATTTGTCAATATAGCTGTTATTGCTATCTCATCTTTTAATTCTTCTTTTAAATGTAATGCTTTTAGATAGTAGCTTAAAGCTTTCGAGTTTTCGTTTTGACTTTCAAAAATTAGACCTATATTAGCCATAGCCCTTGCTATTAAAGTTTTATCGTTTGTTTCTTCAGAAATTTTAAGTGCTTTTAAATAATATTGCAGAGCTACCGGAAAATTATCCTGATACCAATATATTACTCCAATATTTGTAACAGAATTAAATTCTCCTTTTTTAAAATTAAGATTTTGTCCTAATTGTAAAGCTTCTTGCAAAATAGAATCAGCTCGTAGGTATTTTCCTTTCAAAATTAATTCTCTGCCATAGCGATTAAGAATATTTACCCGTGTTGTATCTTGTTTTTCTTTTTTTAAAATACTTTTTACTGATTTTATATTTTGAGTAAAATAATTGCTATTGTTTAAGATTAATAAACATACAATGCCAATTATTTTTTTAGTTAGTATACCAAAATTTATAACTTTTTTAAATTGATGATTAATTTCGATACTACTCATTTACAGAACAAAGTAAGTAAATTATTTTTGTTTTCGCCCTTAAGTAATTTAATGCTTTTACAGAGAGATTATCTGCGTTGATTTTTTCTTTTTCAATAAAACTTCTGCCGAAATAGTCTATTGTGAACCAGTTGCAACTGAATTTATATTTATATAAAATGAGGATTTATCTATTTATGAATAAATTCAAGAATTTCCTTATATCTTTTACAGTAAGGTAAATAAAACTGGGCTATCATTTCTACATGATGCCTACCCTTTACGGTTATAAGTTTAGCATCGGGTTGATATTTTTTCAATTCATCATAATACGTTTTGCTAAACTCAGTTATTTTAGGATATGTTTTACCACCCAAGTACATTAAAATAGGTGGCGAACTTTTTTTCAAATAATAGATTGGTGAACCTTTTTTCCACTGTTTTGGGTCTTTGGTAAAAATTCCTGCATAAGATGTGTCGATACCAAAGCCATATTTTTTTAGGTAACTATATATGTCAAGTCCAAAAGCGTCATTTAATACAATTTTATAGATAGGATTTTTTATTTGTAATGTTTCAAAGTACGAATTATCGGTTGCTATCAATGCAGCTAAATGTCCGCCCGCCGAATGGCCTGAAATAGAAATTTTAGATGTATCACCACCATACCTTGAAATATTTTCGCTTACCCATTTTACAGCTTTTGCCGCGTCCATAGCCATTTCTTCAAAATTTGTAAACGGGTATAAACGATAATCTATCACTACAGCTACAATACCCTTGCGCGCCATCCCTTTCCCAAAAAAAGCATACATTGATTTGCGCCCCGCATCCCAGTTTCCCCCGTGTATAAAAATTATCACATCTTTCGGTATTTTTATTTTCTTAGGAGTATAAACATCAAGCTTCAGATTATTTCCGGCATCATATACCAAGTTTTTTGAACTTTTAATAGAACATGAGCTACAAAAAAATATGCTTATAATGATTGCGATTATATTTTTTGCTTCTATTCTCATATTTTTGCCAATGTAGTTATAATATCAAGCAGCCCCATTTTTTAAAAAATTTATTTAAGAGATTAGCTTACGCTGATCTCTCCTAACCAAAAGTCAAAATGCAAAAGTCGCGGCTTCGCATCGCTTTTTTATTTTTCATATTCGCTTTTGATAATAAATTTTCAACGCTGCGAAAAACAAAAAAGTCTCGCCGAAAGACGAGACTTTTACATTTATTAGTGGACTTCACCGACAAATTTTCAAACTCTTTAATCCAAGAATTGCAAATTTTGTCGGGTTTAAAATCCTATTTATCAGCATTATAAAGAGCGTTTTTAATTGGGATAAATTTACACAATTATTCCAT
>JAYVGH010000085.1:0-2433 GCA_043772435.1 Bacteroidota bacterium | reverse complement strand
CTTTGAGCAATTACGCATACAAAACCAAACGAATGGTGTTGCAAAATATAAACAAGCTATTCGTAAAAATATTGATGCTGTAATGGATTTAAACCTTAAGGCAATTGTAAATAAAAATGCGATTGCCCAAAAAACTGCAAAAAATGCAACCCTATATTTAGCCTTTTGGGGATGCGTTTGCTTGTTGGTTGCTTTTAGTTTTATAACCAACTTCCCCAGTTACATTGCCAACCCTATAAAAGAATTAACCAATGGCATTAAAGATATTGCAGCCAAAAAATACGGCCAACGTTTACAGTTTAAAGCAAACGATGAATTTGGCGATTTGGCAAACAACTTTAACACCATGGCGCAAAAATTAAACGAGTACGAAAACTCTAATTTGGCCAAAATATTGTTCGAGAAAATAAGGATAGAAAAAATAATTTCGGCTATGAACGATGGCGTTATTGGCCTTGATGAAAACCAAAACATACTTTTTGTAAACCCAATTGCTTTAAATTTATTCGGATTAAAAGAAAATGATTTGGTGAATAAATATGCACCGGATGTTGCCTTAAAAAACGATTTGCTTCGCAACCTGCTTGCACACCAAAATCAAAAAGAAATAAAAATATTTGCCGATGGTAAAGAAAGTTTTTTTAATAAAGAAGTGTTGGATATTGTAGTACCCGATAATGATGGTACCGAAGAAAGAGCTTTTATAACTACTACAAAAAAGGTGGGTGCCGTTATTGTATTAAAAAATATTACAAGTTTCCACGAGTTAGATGAAGCAAAAACTAACTTTATAGCTACTATTTCTCACGAATTAAAAACACCTATTTCGGCCATAAAAATGAGTTTGAAATTATTAGAAGATCAACGTATTGGTGATTTAAATACCGAGCAAAAAGATTTGCTAAATTACATTGCCGATGATAGCAATCGCTTATTAAAAATTACAGGCGAGCTGCTTGATTTGGCACAAGTAGAAACAGGTAACATTCAGCTAAATTTTTTACAAACTAATCCGCAAGCTATTGTAAAATATGCTATTGATGCCGTAAAAGTATCGGCAAGCCAAAAAGATGTTAATTTAAATTTAAAAATTGAGGATAACTTACCCTTGGTGAATGCCGATTTAGAAAAAACAGCTTGGGTGTTGGTAAACTTTTTATCAAACGCTATACGCTACAGTTACCAAAAATCAATTGTTGATATTGAGATTGTTTTACGCAACCAGCAAATATATTTTAGTGTGCAAGACCACGGTAAAGGCATCGAACCACAATACATTTCTAGGCTTTTCGATAGGTTTTTTCAGGTACCTACCGACGGGCAAAATAAATCGGGAACAGGTTTGGGTTTGGCCATCTCCAAAGATTTTATTGAAGCCCAACAAGGGGAAATTTTTGTGGAAAGCGAAATTGGTACGGGTAGTAAATTTGGATTTTGGTTGCCGGTGGCTTAATACCAATGCCTTCGCTTGGAGCGAAAGCATTGGTTTGGAAGGCTTCGGAAATGATTTTTTAAAATTCAATAATTAGGTTTTTAATATCGCCCTTACCCTTCGATCTTCCTATACTTAACCCATATTGCTTACTAACCAGACCCAACTATCTTGTACTTAAGCATTTTTATTTTTTTTAATGGAGGTCTGTGTACTACAGATTTTACAGATTCAAGTTTTTTGAATGGTTTACTTTTAATGTTTAAAGCTATTTGAATTTCCTTTAATTTTTCGGTAGGCTCGGAGCATTTTCTAATACTTATTTCTGCATTTGCTTTGTTTAAACCCGTTGTAGTAATTACTTTTTGAGTATTTCCTATTCTTACTATTTCTTGCCAATTGTGGTGTATTCCCTTAGCTTTTAGGGTGCATCTTATGGTATTTACCAGCCAGTAAGCTAATAAACCTAGGTGCAAATGAGCTATTGTGGAGGCATCTTTTTTATGATAAATAGGCCTTAGGTCCAAATCGGTTTTAAGGGTTCTAAATGTGTTTTCTATTTCTCTTATCGTGTTATACACATTCCAAACCCGCACTTCCTCCTTTAGGTCTAAACTTGTTCTAATAAAGTATTTACCTAGGTTATCTATTGAGGCTGTTTCTTTGTCTGGGTCTTTTTGCCAGCTTAATGCGATTGCGTTTTTATTATCTGTGTCTGCGCTTACCGTTATGATATATTTTTGCTGTACAGAGGGATATTTTTGTTTAGCCCTACCAATGCGTTGATGTACTTTGTCTAATGATTTTGTGCCGCTTTTTTTACTCAAAGCAATACTTATTTTTTCTAATTCTGCTTCAAATCTGGTTTCGAATTGTGTTTTCATTCCCTGTTCTTTCAAGGCTTTTGCTACACTGGTTATTTCTAAAAAATAATCGGTGTGTTTAGGGGATATAATCTTTTTTAAGATAACCTCTTTCTTTGATTTTGTCTCTAATATTAC
>JAYVGH010000084.1:0-11802 GCA_043772435.1 Bacteroidota bacterium | reverse complement strand
CAAAAGTTTATTAGTTGCCGAAATACTGTACTCTTTTTTGCCTACATAAAAATACAAAACTTTCGCGAAGCGACCAATTGTAGGCAAAAAACTTATACTAATGCTAGCATTTTTTTTAGGTACTGTTAGTTGTCTGGCCGTTGCATTTAGTTTTTCGCTAAGTCTCTGGAAACCACCAACCCGTATGAGTATGTTTGTATTCTTTTCCTCTGTCGTCGGTAATAATTATTTCGCACACAAATGGGTTTTCGGTAATTGTATTGTCACTCGGAAATGGTCTGTGTTTTAATAAATCAAATTCAATTGTCATTTTCGCAGAACTAACATAGTCCATAGTAGAACCGCTTGATGTTACAAGACTTGGAAACCATTTACTCCAATGGTCTATAGATTCAACTATTGGCTTTGTCAACAGCAGGTCTGGTTTCGCAGTATTATTTAAAATATCAACTTCAAGTCTATTTAGATTTTTTTTTCTAGCTTGTTTCAACAAGTGTCCTAAAACATAGTCGTCATTTATGTAGTTCATTAAACTAATAAACGAATGTCCGAAGTTATGAGATACGCTCTTTAATGGTTTATGACTTGTCATTTTCGAAAGTGTATTTTATGTTTAAATTTGTCTACGGTGTTTCGTGTCCTGACGGCTTGCAACTAACTAGTGGCTAAGAGCAACTTATCCGTTTTTAACCATTTGTAAGTGTTTGTTATCGGTTTTAAACCAACATAGTTACCGGATTTTCAATAAATCCTTTCAACGTTTGTAAAAAGGCTGCTCCGGTTGCTCCATCAACGGTTCGGTGGTCGCAGGCTAAACTTAGTTTCATTACATTGCCCGGCACCACAGCGTTGTTTTTTACCACTGGTATTTGGCGAATAGCACCTACACTTAAAATACAACTTTCGGGGCTATTAATAATAGATGTAAATGATTCAATGCCAAACATACCCAAGTTAGAAACCGTAAAGGTATTGCCTTCCCAATCTGCCGGTTGTAGTTTTTTATCTTTGGCGCGTTTGCCTAAATCTTTTGCTTCGGCACCAATTTGTGATAATGATTTTTGATCGGCAAAACGAATAACAGGTACTAATAAACCATCTTCAATAGCAACAGCCATGCCAATGTGTATGTGTGAGTAAGTGCGAATTTTATCGCCCATCCAACTTGTATTAACACGCGGATGTTTTTTTAAGGCGGCGGCACAAGCTTTTATAACAAAATCGTTAAACGAAATTTTAGTGTCGGGAATTGCATTGATGGCGTTACGAGCAGCAATGGCATTATCCATATCGCACTCAATATTTAAATAAAAATGCGGAGCGCCGTTTTTGCTTTCTAACAAACGTTTGGCAATTATTTTGCGCATTTGAGATACAGGTTCGTCGGTAAAGCTCTCTGTACCTGATAAAAAGGCACTAACAGTTTGCGACTTGCCAGAAGAGGCAGTTGAGCTTGTCGAACCTCCTTTGTAATTCTCAATATCAGCTTTTGTAATTCTGCCGTTTTCCGCTGAACCTTTTACTTTAGTTAAATCAATGTTTTTATCTTTAGCTAATGCTTTTGCAAGGGGGGATGCTTTTATTCTATCAGTGTTATTGGTAGTTTGAGATTGGTTGTTAGTTGTTGTAGATGTGTTGTTTGAAGTTGACTGGTTGTTGGAAGACTTGGTATCTTGCTTCTCATCATCTTTTGTCTTGCCTCCCGAAGAGTTTAATGATGCTAAAATTACCCCAACATCTTCGCCACCTTTACCCAAAATAGCTATAACGCTATCTACCGGAATGGATTTTCCTTCTTCAATGCCAATGTGTAACAATACGCCATCCTGAAACGATTCAAACTCCATAGTAGCTTTGTCGGTTGCAATATCTGCAAGTAATTCACCGCTTTTTACTTTATCGCCCACTTTTTTATGCCATTTTTCAATCACACCTTCGGTCATGGTATCGCTTAGTTTTGGCATACGCACTACTTCAACACCTTCGGGGATTTCAGTTTTTGGAACTGAATTATTGGTTGTTTGGGGTTTATCAGCAGTTGCTTCAACTTCGCTCAGTGTTGCAGTTTGTTTAGTATCTTGCGTCTTAACGTCTTGTGTTTTGCTTCCTGCATCTTTTAAAATTTCTGTAATATCTTCTCCCTGAGTTCCTAAAATCGCTATAATAGAATCTACCGGAACGGCTTCTTTTTCCTGAACGCCTATGTGTAAAAGTACTCCGTCTTGAAAACTCTCAAATTCCATTGTGGCTTTATCGGTTTCAATATCGGCAAGCAATTCACCGCTTTTTACTTTATCACCAACTTTTTTGTGCCATTTGGCTATTACGCCATCTGTCATGGTATCACTTAGTTTGGGCATTCTTACTATTTCCATAATATAATTTTAAATGATAAATTTTAAATGTTAAATTATTTATCCTGTGAGGTTTTAATGATTTTAGTTAAAATATTTATAATTTCATTTATTTCTAATAACAAAGGTTTTACATCAATTTTAGAAATATTTGTTTCATTAATTAATTTTAACCAGTAACGTGTTTCTCTTGCCTCTTTGGCAGAGATACAAAGTTTTGCAATAAAATCTTTTTTAGATTGACCAGCTTGTGCTTCCTCTGCATTTGCGCCAATACTAGTGCCTGAACGTAATAATTGGCTTGCTATTTCGTATGTTTTCTCTTGCTTAAGTTCAATATACAATTTAATTATTTTTTTAGAAAACGTAAATGTTTTATCGATAATTATATTTGGCTTTTGTTCCATTTAAATTTTGAATTTTTAATTATTTATTCTACAATGAATGGGTAATTCGGTTCTGAATAAACATCTTTATACAACTCATCTACCTCCGGATAAGGACTTTCTTCGGCAAATTTTATGCTTTCGTCAACTATTGTTTTTACGTGAGCTTCGGCAGCTTCAATTTCTTCGTCGGTAATCCATTTATTTTTTTGTAAGGTATCTAATACTTTTAAAATTGGGTCTTGTTGCTGGTATTCTTTTACCTCGTCTTTTGTGCGGTATGTTTGCGCATCGCTCATACTGTGCCCTTTGAAGCGGTAGGTTTTCATTTCTAAAAAAGTTGGTCCATCACCACGTCGGGCTCTATCTACAGCCTCTTCCATAGCTTCGTGTACGGCCTCTACAGATAAACCGTCAACAGGTTTACTAGGCATATCGTATGCTAAACCTAACTTCCAAAGGTCGTGTACGTTACTGGTTCGTTCTACCGAAGTTCCCATAGCATAACGGTTATTTTCAACAATAAAAACTACAGGCAATTTCCATAACATAGCCATGTTAAAAGCTTCGTGTAAAGCACCCTGTCGCACAGCACCATCCCCCATAGAGCAAACACAAACATTATCAGTTCCATTATATTTTTCGGCAAAAGCAATGCCTGCACCTAATGGCACTTGCCCACCAACAATACCGTGACCGCCAACAAAACCAAATTCTTTACTAAAAATATGCATACTACCGCCTTTGCCTTTGCTGCAACCGGTAATTTTAGCATACATTTCGGCCATTACATATTTTGGATGTAGCCCCAAACCAATAGGGTGGGCATGATCGCGGTAAGCTGTAATGTGTTTATCGCCTAATTTTGTGGCACTAACGGTACCTGCAACAATAGCTTCTTGTCCAATGTAAAGGTGGCAAAAGCCTTTTATTTTTTGTTGTACGTAAACTTGCCCGGTTTTTTCTTCAAACTTACGCATCAATAGCATTGATTTATACCACTTAAGATATTGCTCTTTAGTAAATTTTAATTTTGACTCGGATTTTTTTTCAGTTGCTGTTTTAGCCATAAGCCAATAGTTTAGTTGAATGACAAATTTAACAGATTATTTGATATTTAGGTATTGTTTTACATTAATTTTTATAGAATATACAATACCCGAATTTTATCATTAATCATTGTAAGCATGAACAAAATATTTTATTTGCTTTTTTTGCTTAATTAAAAAAGTAACAAAAAAAATTAAAACTCCTTAAAAATTAACTAAAGTTTAATTTGCAGTAAAGCCAACAATTTAAGCGCTTTGCGAGAGGCAAAAATCGTTTGCGCACAGGCTTAAGCTTTTTAACACAAATAAACTTTTTCGCAAAATTTTATGAGTTCGCAATTTTTACGTGTCTTTATCTTTTTCGATAAATTTACGTTTGGCATCTTCAAAAAATACACTAAAATAATAATATAACTCCGCTTCGTTTTGTTTAAATAGTGATATTGATTCGTTTAACCAAATGTTATGTTTTATGCGATTAGACAGGTGAAATAATACTTTTTCTATCCCATCAATCGTTCCATACGCTTTGTAAATATTATTTTTAATAACATAGTGTAAAAACTGCTGGCTTAAAATGGGGAATAATGACTGATGTTGTTGATAGATTGAATAAGAATTTATACAAAATTCATTTAATGACGTTGGCGTGTAATTAGTAAAATTTGTTGCCAGAAAATAATCAAAATAAATATCAATTAAAATGCCACTGTGTTTTTCAAATCCTTTATAAAAAACTCTTTTTGCTAATTTAAAGTTGGGATGATTATCAGTAAAAGTATCAATGTTTCGATGCAACAAAATACCTTTTTGAATGTGTTCGGAATATCCTTTAAAATTATTTCCTTTAATATGGTCGGCAATAAAATTACCAACTAGCAAATCGGGATTATTGTTTGATAAAAAGGCGTGGGCTAAATAATTCACAACTTAAATTTAATTATTTTTACAGAATGAACATTTTTATAGCCGAAATAAATAAAACAATTGCTACACTTACCGCCGAAGAAAGTTGGCACTGTTGCAAAGTTTTACGTAAAAAAATTGGCGATAATTTAGTGGTGATTGATGGAGTAGGAGGGATGTTTGAAGGCGAATTAGAATTAGTAAGCGATAAAAAATGTGTGGCTAAAATTACTAAAGTACTAGCACTTCAGGCAAAACGAAATTATTATTTACACATTGCAATTACCCCAACCAAGCAAATAGACAGGATTGAGTGGGCTATTGAAAAAATGGTGGAGATTGGAATTGATGAAATTAGTTTTATTCAGTGCAAAAACTCAGAACGTACAGCCATAAAAACCGATAGAATTAAAAAAATTGTTGAGAGTGCTGTAAAGCAAAGTTTACAAGCTTTTATACCAAAAGTAAACGATTTAATTTTGGTAAAAGACTTGATTAAAAACGCTACCGAAGACGAAAAATTAATTGCTCATTGTTTTGATGCTTCGACAAGCTCAGCAACCAAAACGGACATTAAATTGTTTGATTTTAAAAATAAAACAAATTTAATTCTTATTGGCCCCGAAGGCGATTTTAGCCAACAAGAAGTTGATTTAGCAATAGAAAATAAGTTTAGCGCAATAAGTTTAGGTACAAACAGGTTACGGACAGAAACTGCTGCGTTGTATTCTTGTCAAGCGGTTTCTTTATTAGTTTAACCACACAGGCACTAAGTTTTACACGGAGTACACAAAATTTTCTTAGTGTTTTTCTTTGTGTTCTCTGTGCCTTTAGTGTTTTTTTTAAGAAATTTTAACAGCTTCGTAGCACTTTAGCTCACCGGCAGCACCTAAAAATTCAGCATCAATGTCTACTAAACCCACTTTTTTAGTTTGGTCTTTATTTAAAGGTTTGTTTAAATACCAACGGTCGTCGGTTTGTTTTAAATCAATATCCTTATCAACCATTACCTGGTTTAATTGCTTTTGGGTTAAAAATAACACGCCTTCTTCATCATCTTCGGTTTCGGGGTTAAGAAAAGTACCTACTAATTTTAATTTAGGAACTTCGGGCTTATACTTAAACTCTAAATCTGATTGGTCGTTAATTTCTATATATTTTATTCCAACTATGTGAATTTCTGCCATTTTGTAAAAATTTTTATGCAAGTTTAATAATAATTTAGATTATTATTTAGTTTTTTTTGAATAATTTGTAAAGCATAAACGTATTTAGTAAAAAAAAGGTACGCTTATTTACTTTTTATTCATTACCCCATTCTGCACTTTTATACTCTCATCATGCAATAACTGACAAATTTTTTCGATATAACTGCGATTCAACCCTATTTTTTCTGCCCATTGGGCACGGGTTTTTAATATGTGTTGCCAACGTTGTAATTGAAATATGGTTATGTGATGCTCTTTTTTATAGCCCCCAATTTTTTCGATAATTTGGTTTCGTTTTTTTAAAATGCTCAATAATTCATCGTCAATCTCGTCAATAACATTACGGAGTTGCTCTAATTCATTAATTACTACTACATTTTTAGTGGCTGAATTTCGAATAATTAATTTTGTAATAAGATCATCTAATTGTTGCGGTGTTAGTTGCTGTTGAGCGTCGCTTAAAGCAACTTTAGGATTGTAATGCGATTCAATCATCAATCCATCCATACCTAAATCTAACGCTTTTTGGGCAACATGTGGAATGAGTTCGGTATTACCACTAATATGGCTAGGATCGCAAATAATTGGCAGTTGCGGTAAAATAGTTTTTAATTCAATTGGTAATTGCCACAAAGGCATGTTGCGGTATTTTGTTTTACCGTAAAAGTGAAACCCCCGGTGAATAGCGGCTAAATTGGTAATTCCTGCATTACTAATACGTTCAATAGCGCCCAGCCAAAGTTGTACATCGGCATTAACAGGGTTTTTAATCATTACCGGTATGTTTACACCTTTTAAAACGTCGGCAATTTCCTGTACACTAAAGGGATTAACGGTAGTACGGGCTCCAATCCATAACACATCAACCCCGTATTTTAAAGCTAATTCGGTGTGCTGGGCATTGGCAACCTCAACTGTAGTTTTTAAATTGAAGTTTTTTTGTACATCCTGCAACCATTTTAAAGCTACTTCGCCCATGCCTTCAAAAGCGTTGGGGCGTGTGCGTGGTTTCCAAACACCGGCTCTAAATAAACTTATTTTGTTTAATGCGTTTAATTGTTTGGCGGTTTCCATTATTTGTTCGTGGCTTTCTGCGCCGCAAGGACCTGCTATAATTAAGGGTTGATTAACAGAAGTGAGCCAGGAATTTAAATTAGAAATTTGCATTTTTAATCATAGAATTTAGAATGTAAATTTACTAAACATTGTAACTTGTAAAATGTTTTTTAAAGATTAATTGTTTTTATTTTAGTCTTAAAAATTAATCTAAATAATACATAGTTAAGTGAAAATATTTTGCCGAAGTGCAAAAAACTTATGTTGATGATTTGTTTACAGGTTTAAAATCTAAATAATATATTGTAATAACTATGTATTTGTGTGGATGTAAAATAATTGTTTTTTCTAAAAATAAATTTGCAAATAACTATAATTAGTAGTAATTTTAAACTATAATTTATAGTAATGAGCAAAATATCATCTAACATTCGGTTTTTACGTCAGTTAAAAGGTTTATCGCAAGAGCAATTAGCCGACGATTTAAAAGTAACGCGTTCGCGCATTGGCGGCTACGAAGAAGCCCGAAACGAGCCGCCCATTGATTTATTAATTCGCTTGTCGGAATATTTTCATATAGCTGTAGATGCTTTGATACGGGGCGATTTAACCAAAACAAATTTAGATGGACTGATGAAAGTTGGTAAAAATCGTATTTTATTTCCTATTCTTATTGATAGTGATGGAAACGATATGGTTGAGTTAATTCCTATTAAAGCGCAGGCAGGTTATTTGCGTGGATACAGCGACCCTGAATACATTGAGCGTTTACCAAAAATGAAATTACCATTTTTGCCAACGGGTAAGCATCGCGCATTTCCTATTAAAGGCGATAGCATGCCTCCAATTAAAGAAGGTAGTTTTGTAATAGGAAAATATTTAGAGCGTTTTGAAGACATGAAGTTGGGCAAAACCTATGTAGTAGTTACTAAAGATGATGGTTTATCTTACAAACGCATTATGAATGCCACTAAAAAAGAAATAGAATTACATAGTGATAACAGCATTTACAAACCTTACAAAGTAAAAACCGAAGATGTGTTGGAGCTTTGGGAATATACCTGTTGTTTAAACATGAACGAATACAGCGATGAGGATTTAAACCTGGGCAGTATTATGAATATGTTGCGCAGTTTAAAAGTAGAAATTGAGCAAATAAAAAAGAAGTAAATTTACAGGGTGATTAGTAAATCGTTTTTAAAATCATCTATAGTTTTTACACTTGGCGGGGCTTTGCCTATGGTGGCAAGCATTATTTTATTGCCCTTTTATACCAATTATTTAAGTGATTTAAATTACACGCAAGTTGCATTTTATATAAGTGTTTCGCTGTTGTTACAAATTGTATTTTCATTTTCAATTGAATCGTATTTTGGAATTAAGTATACGCAATTACAACAAGAGCCTGATAAACAGAAAAATTTTATAGGAACTATTTCTATTTTACTTTTAATTATTGGTAGTGGATTATTACTAATTACTGCACTTTTTGGAAATTTAATCTTTTCAAAAGTTTACAGACCTGATTTATTAATGCAGTTTTGGCCTTATGGATTTTATTCGGTATTAACAGCATTTTTTAATTCGTATTTTAAAGCGGCAACAATTGGTTTAATTTATTTAAAAAAGGCAAAGTTGTTTTTAGGCTTAAATTTTATAAATTTTATTGCAACTATTGCTATTTCAATAGCGGGACTGTATGCTTTTCCAAATACAATAGTTGGCCCAATTTATGGGCGATTACTTAGTGGAGTAATTATATTTTTATTAGCGCAATACATTTTTTTTAAAGAAGGTAATTTTGTTTTTAAAAAAAGTTTTATAAAAGAGTTGGTACAATTTTGTACCCCTTATGTATTTTATGTAATGTGTTGGTGGGTGTTGGGGCAAATAGATAGGTACATTTTGCAATCATACATTACCAATGTAGATTTAAATGCTTATGATTTAGTATTAAAATGTTTTTTTGGAATTGAGTTTTCACAAAATAGTTTATCGGCTGTTATTTTTCCAAAATTATATGAGATTTGGAATAAAGAAAAAACAAATACTACAACTAAAGAAAGTAACCGGTATTTTAATGTATTTACAGCTATAAATATTTTGCAGTTGGTTTTATTTTGCGTGTTTATACCAATAATTTATAAACTAATAATTAATAACCAAAATTTTTACCGAAGCGAAGTGTATATTGGAATATTAGCCGCGGGATATGCCTTACGAAGTATTTTTAATTTTTATTTAAGTACTATTTTATTTACAAAAAAAATTGGTGTATTACTAAAAATTTTGGGAGTTAGCGCCTTGTTTCAAATATTAATTATATTTATTGCTTCTAAACAATTTGGGTTAATGGGGGCTATTTATGCTGGTTTAATTACTAAAGTGCTGCAAATTATTTTATGTATAATATTTACAAAGGGGGTGTTTATTTATAAGTTTAATTATTTTAAAATAATAGTAATTCCCTTTATTTTTGTAGCAGTAAATGTGTTACAATTTTTAGTATTTAAAAATTATAATATTTATCTTTATTTAGCGCAACTAGTTATATTCAGTATTGTGTTTTACGTTTTATTTAAAAACGAAATCAAACAAACGCTGATTAGTTTTGGAGTTATAAAGTCGAAGCTTTAGGTTTTACTACAACACATTATTACATTGCTCTTTAATTTTTTCTAACTCATCTTTCATTAACACTACTAGTTTTTGAATGGGTGCATCGTTGGCTTTTGAGCCTATGGTATTTATTTCACGCCCTATTTCTTGAGCAATAAAATTTAGTTTACGCCCGGCACTTGCTTCAGTCATTGTATTTAAAAAATAATCTAAGTGAGTTTGTAGGCGAACCTTTTCCTCATTTATATCTAACTTTTCAATGTAATAAATCAACTCCTGCTCAAAACGGTTTTCGTCTATTTTATCTTTTGTAATTACATCAAAAATATTGGTTCTAATACGTGTTTTTATAATAGCAATACGTTTTTCATCTAACGTTTTTACTTCGTCTAAACATATTTTTATTTTATTCAACCGCTCTTCAAAATCTTTTTTTAGAGATAAGCCTTCCATATCTCTAAAATTATTTAATTGAACAATAGCCTGGCTAATAGTTTGTTTTATTTGTTTCCATTCGTTTTCATCGGCTTGGTTTCGCTCGCCTTTTAATACATCGGGCAGTTTTAAAATTTGGTATACAACATCGTTTAAAGGTTCGTTAAGTTCTGCAGCTAAATTTTGTAATTTTTGTTTGTAGGCTTTTGCCAATGCCATATTTATTTCAACAGGTGTTTCTGCCTGGTTCGATTCAACATAAATACTCACATCAATCTTACCCCGTTCTAATTGTTTAGTAATATCATTACGCAATTCCAATTCAAAATTCCGGTAAATAGACGATAAACGAATACTTACATCCGCACCTTTGCTGTTAAGCGATCGTACCTCTACGTTAATGGTTTTATTATCTAATTCTAAAGTGGCTTTTCCAAAGCCCGTCATTGATTTTATCATATAGAAATTTTTATATTCTTTTTTGGTTTTAAGTTTACTAAATATAATCCACAAATAATTAAGGCTCCCGAAAATAATTTTGTTGTAGTTAATTTATCTTCACCCATTAAAATTGCAAAAAACGATGCTAAAAACGGCTGTAAATAAATGTACATACTTACCACATTAGGGCTTAATGATTGCAAACCATATAAATTTAATAAATAGGCTAAAAATGTAGTAGCCACTACAACAAAACACGTAGCAAAAATAGCGTGGCCAGTAAATGCCGACCAATTTGTGTGAACCGTATCGTACAACCCTATTGGTAGCATATAAATAGATCCAAATAAAAACATCCAACGCATAACGGTTATGGTGTTGTAAGTTTGCATAACAGGTTTTACCATTACAACAAAAATTGCCCACGAGGTAGCATTTATCAACGTCATTAAGTCGCCTTTAATAGTTTGGCTGCCCAATTCAAAATTACCTTTAAATAATATAAGCGTTAATGCACCGGCTATGGCAAGAGTTAAACCACTAACTTTTAAAACTGTAACTCGTTCTTTTAAAATAATTAAAGTAAAAATAAATACAATAATAGGGTTGCTAATCATTATTATTGCGCTGTTTATGGGTTCTGTTAAACTTAAACCATAAATAAAAAATACCTGGTTAATAACCACGCCAAATAAGGTTAGCCACATCATTTTTTTTAAATCGGCGGGTTTTACTTTTTGTGTTTTTACAAATAGGCTTAAAACCCAAAATAAACAACAAGCGCCTACAATACGCAAAAACACTAATGCTAAAGGGCTAATAAAGGTTGGCATTAAACCCTTGGCAATACTGTAATTTAGTGCATAAACAATTTGTGCGGCAAATAAAGCAATATGTCCTTTTAGTGCGTTTGTCAAAACAGCGACAAATATGCTATTTTTTATTTTGGTTTATTAAACATAAATTAGTTAATTTGAACTTATCAATAAATTAATATTAAAATAATATATGTCTGTTTGGAGAGTAAAACCTATATCGGCCTTTGAGGCTGAGATGAAAAAAAGTGATTTAAAACGAGTATTAACCCGATGGGGTTTAACATCATTAGGCATAGGCGCTATTATTGGCGGTGGAATTTTTACATTAACGGGAATTGCCGCGCATGATTTTGCGGGGCCAGCTTTAGCATTATCATTTGTAATAGCAGGCGTAGGTTGTTTATTTGCCTCTTTGTGTTACGCCGAGTTTGCATCGGTTTTACCGGTTGAAGGTTCTGCTTACTCTTATGCTTATGGTACTGTTGGCGAATTATTTGCATGGTTTATTGGTTGGAATTTAATTTTAGAAT
>JAYVGH010000083.1:0-6282 GCA_043772435.1 Bacteroidota bacterium | reverse complement strand
CCTCTGCTTTTTCTTTATTTGCCTTTTCGGTAGCGGCTTTGTCATTAGCCAATTTATCGGCTTCTTTTTTATCGGCCTCCGCTTTTTCTTTGGCAACCTTTTCCGCTTCTTTTTTATCGACTTCTGCTTTTTCTTTATTTGTTTTTTCGGTAGCGGCTTTGTCATTAGCTAATTTATCGGCTTCTTTTTTATCGGCCTCCGCTTTTTCTTTGGCAACCTTTTCCGCTTCTTTTTTATCGACTTCTGCTTTTTCTTTATTTGCTTTTTCGGCAGTGGCTTTTTCAGCAATTAATTTATCGGCAGCGGCTTTATCGGTAGCGGCTTTATCTTGATTGGCTTTATCTGCCAATGCTTTTTCTTCAGCCGCTTTTTTAGCTTCTGCTGCTTTTTTATCAGACTCTTCCTTATCTTTTAAACATTTACCAACTTTTGCTAATTGGTCGGTTGGATATTGTTCGCCAGGAATTAAAGCTAAAGCTTTTTCGTAAAGTGTTTTTGCAAGAGGACAATCGGGTTTTGCAAGCGCTATATCACCGGCTTTATTTATTGAGCAAAAGTTTTTAAATAATGCATCTTCGGCACTGTATACTTTTGAAACTATGCTTAAACCCCTGTTAGTGCCCGCTTCTGTATCGTCAAATCCTTTTTTAGATGCTTCATACTCAACTCTAATTAAATCTTGACTTAATTCTGAATAATCAACGGTAGGATAAGGTTTTACCATAATAAAGCCACCCGAAATTTTAAAGCTTGGTGTAAAATTTTCGGCAGAAATATTGTCTGGCACATTTTGCGTGTTTACAGCCATACGTTTTGAGTTGCAACCGCTGTAAGAAACGATTAAATAAAACTCGCCATTTGCTGGCACCATTACAGTAAATTCGCCACCGGCGTCGCTTTTCATTTGCGAAATTATTTTACCGTTATTTTGGTACAAAACAATGTTAGCCCCACTAATAGTTACTTCATCTTTATCTGCTTTTGAAGTTAATTTCCAGGTGCGTAAATACACGTTACTAGTTAATTTAAGTTGCCAAGTTTGGGCAAAATTCGTTATACATAAAAGTATAAGTATTGTAATCGAAAAAACTTTTTTCATAAAAAATAAAGAATAAATTTAATAAAAATTTTTGTAAAAAAAAATTGTACTTATTTTTTATTAAATTCATTCATACAACGCTCAAGACCAACAAAACTAAAGGCTTTTATTGCATCGGCGCAAATTTTAATACGTTGGTTTAGGGTTTTTAATTCTTCTTCGTTCCATTTGCCTAATACATAATTTACTTGTGCGCCTTTGTTAAACTCGTTGCTGATACCAAAACGTAAGCGCGGATAATTAGCAGTATTTAAAATTTCTTGAATGCTTTTAAGTCCGTTATGCCCGCCATCGCTGCCTTTTGGACCAATACGAATTTTTCCGAATGGTAGTGCCAATTCGTCAACTAAAACTAAAGTATTTTCAACGTTTATCTTTTCGGCATTTAACCAGTAATTTACAGCTTTTCCACTTAAGTTCATATACGTAGTGGGTTTAATTAAAATAAGCGATTTACCTTTATATTTAAGTTCTGCAACATTGGCTAGCCGGTTAGATAAAAACTTTATTTCATGTTCTTTTACCAGATAATCAAGAATTTTAAAGCCGATATTGTGACGGGTTTCGGCATATTCATCGCCAATATTGCCTAAACCTACTATTAAAAATTTGCTCATAAAGTGTTGCTAAAATACTATATAAATTAAAATAATTTGTTTTTAATTTTAATCCTTTAGCTTAATTTTGTATTTTATTTAGAATGAACGATTTTAGAGAATCTTTACTTGTACTTATTTCCGTACCCATATATGCTATAATTATTGGGATTGAAATTTTTTATTCCTACTTTAAACATAAAAATTTATATTCTTCAAAAGGTGTATTTTCTAATATTTATTTAAGTGCATTAAATATGTGCTTGGATATTTTAGTGCGAGGTGCCTGTTTAATACTATTAAATTATTTTTATCGTTTTCATGTTGCTGATTTTTCGTACAACTCAATTTTATATTGGGGAGTTTTAGTTATTTGCGAAGACTTTATGTATTACTGGTTACATAGAATTGACCATTATTGTCGTTTTTTTTGGGCGGTGCATGTAACGCATCATAGTAGTGAGGAATTTAATTTCACCGTTGGTTTTCGCTCATCTGTTTTTCAACCATTATATCGTTTTATATATTTTATTCCTCTATCTTTTTTAGGATTTAAAGGTATTGATATTATGCTTGTTTACAGTGCTACGCAGTTATTTGGTGTACTAGTGCATACCCAAGCTGTAAATAAATTAGGGTTTTTAGAATATATTTTAATCACACCATCTCATCACCGAGTACACCACGGTAGCAATGTGCGTTATTTAGATAAAAATATGGGTATGTTATTAATTGTATGGGATAAATTATTTGGAACCTTTCAAAAAGAAGAAGTGAGCAATCCTGTAAAGTTTGGTTTAACGGCAAATATTAATTCATTTAATCCGGTAACTATGGTTTTTCATGAATGGAAAAATATTTTTAAGGATTTAAAAAAGAAATGTTCTCCTGTTCAAAAACTAGGTTATGTGTTTGGTCCCCCAGGCTGGAGCCATGATGGGAGTACAAAAACGAGCAGCGAGTTGAGGAAGGAGTTAGAGTTAACTGAAAAAACAAATTCAAAAACTAATATTAATTTATACAAAGAATTAAATGTGGATTAGCCATTTTTTTCAAATTATTTTTCTTCAATATTAAAATTTAGTAATTAAAAATTCTGTTCTTCTATTTGCTTGGTGCTCGTCTTCGGTACATAGCGTCATTACTTTTCCTTCGCACTCACATTTATTTATAAGTTTATCTTCCCCATAGCCTTTTCCTACAATCCTATATTTTTTAATGCCTTTGCCTACAATGTATGCTGCTGATGATTTTGCACGTTTACTTGAAAGCTTTATATTAGACGATTTACTTGAACGGCAATCGGTATGCGAGCCCAGCTCAATAGACATGGTCGGATTTTCTTGCATTACTTTTACAATTTTATCTAACTCCTTAGCAGCATCAGGTCGTATATTCCATTTTGCTAAATAAAAATATATTGGATTAATTTGAATAACTTTAGCAATATCTGTCCCTACTTCCAATAATTGTAATTTTTCTTGTATATCAATAGTTGTATTTATTCCTAACTCAATACTATATTCTTTCTCTACATTTATATAACTCTCTTTTTCATATTTAACGCTATACTCTAATTTTTGGCCCGGATTTTTATTTTTAATTACATCGGTAAATGTTCCTGTAGCATCCGTAAACATTTTTCAATTATTTTAATATTTCCAATGATTTTTATAGTTTTAAAATACCTAATTTTGGTAATCTTAACTCAAATTTAATGTCAGATTCCCCTTCAATTCTTCGTCTCAAAAAATTAAAAAAGTTATTAGTAATTGAGCGCGACGAAGATTACAACCAATATAAAGAACAATTTTTAAAAGCAAGCATTGAAAATCGACGAAAAAATGGCGTAACATGGTATCCTATAAAAATTAATAGCGAGGAGTTAGGATATGCGGATTTACTACAGTTAGAAGTTGAACGCACCACTCACATTGATTTTGCACACCAGTTTGGCAGCGGTAAAAATATCACTTTATTTTCTAATCAAAATAATAACCAAACACTCGAAATTACCGGAACGATAAAAGCATCGCAACGCAATAAATTAAAGGTTTTAATTCATTCGGACGAGTTGCCCGATTGGTGCTACGATGGCAAACTAGGCATTAACATACAATTTGACGATAATAGCTACAACGAAATGCAAAAAGCATTAGATGAAGTTATTAAAGCTAATAATAATAGAGTTGCCCAATTGCGAGAAATTTTAGAAGGTAACGAACCCTTTACTTTTAAAAAAATAGACGAAACAATAATTGTTCCACAATTAAATTTATCGCAAAACCGAGCCATACGTAAAACGTTGGCAGCAAATGATGTCTCTGTCATTCATGGTCCGCCGGGTACAGGCAAAACCACTACATTAGTTAACGCCATTCGTATTTGTTTGCAAGCCGAAAGCCAAGTGTTAGTGTGCGCGCCAACAAACACTGCTGTAGATTTATTAACCGAAAAATTATTAGAACTTGGTATAACGGTTCTTAGGTTAGGACATCCGGCACGCATTTCCGAAGATTTAATAAAATCGTCGGTTGACGGGCAATTGCAACAGCATAAAAATTTTCACGAAATAAAAAATCTTCGCAAAAATGCGGAAGAGTATTTTAAAATGGCAGGCAAATACAAACGAGTATTTGGCAAAGAAGATGCCCAACAACGTACCGCTTTTTACACCGAAGCAAAAAACTGTTTGCGGGAAGCCCGACTACTAGAAGATTATATTATAGATGATTTGTTTAACAACGTACAAGTAATTTGTTGTACGCCGGTAACATCCACCAACAGAGCGTTAAATAAGAAAAAATTTAACACCTTGTTTTTCGATGAGGCCTCGCAGGCTTTAGAACCAATGGTTTGGATTCCCCTTTTAAAATGTAACCGTATTGTTTTAAGCGGCGATCATTTTCAATTACCACCGGTTGTAAAAAATTTGCAGGCTCAAAAAGAGGGTTTGGGCGAAACGCTTTTAGACCGTTGTATTAAATTTGAAGACGCTGTGAGCCTTTTAAATAAGCAGTATCGTATGAATTCGCCAATTATGGCATTTAGTAATTCGTATTTTTATAATAACGATTTGCAAGCCGACGATACAGTAAAAGATAGTACTTTGGCGGAAGCTGAAGACGAGTCTTTTTTTAATAAAGCCATTGAGTTTATTGATACCGCAGGATGTAGTTTTGATGAAGCTCAAAACCCGGAAACGTTAAGTAGTTATAATATTGGCGAAGGCGATTTATTATTTAAACACTTAACCCATTTAGTAAATTGGTACACTTCTTTAAATTATTCTACAGCTATTGATGTTGGCGTAATTTCGCCCTACAAAGAGCAAATAAATTGGTTAAAGGAAAACAGAGTTTCTTATGATTTTCCGTTAGAAAAAATATCAGAATTTAGAATTCGAACCATTGATGGTTTTCAGGGCGAAGAATGCGATATAATTTATATTAGTTTAGTGCGTAGCAATCCCCAACAGCAAATTGGTTTTTTGAGTGATATTAGAAGAATGAATGTTGCCATTACGCGCGCTAAAAAAAAGTTGGTTATTATTGGTGATAGTTCCACAATCGGCAATCATCCATTTTATAAATCGTTTATTGAATATTGTGAAAAAAATAATTTTTACCGTAGCGCGTGGGAATTTATTTAGTTACAATTTATTAACATTAAAAAGATTAGGTAAATTTAATGAATCTAATTAGTAAACGGTGGGTATAAATGAGTGAGTAATTCGAAAATCGGTTAATAAATCGTTAACTTTGAGTAATTAAAATGTTTTAGTTATGAAAAAGTCCTATTTTTTAGTTGTTGTTTTGTCTTTCGCATTTAAGTTTAACTCTATAGCGCAAAATAGTAGTCAACCATCACCACTTCCCACAGATATTCCAAACGGTTATACTTATGATTTTGAAAAGGTTCAAACATCAATTATGCGCGAATTAATACAGCCTTCTGTTCAAACTCAAGAGGCTAAGCAACTTATTTTAACTACATCTTTTCCAAAATTAACTTCACCATCAATTGAAGATGATTATGTAAAGAAATTAGTAAAATGGATGGAGGAAAATCCAACGCTTATTATTAATGCTTTTAAAAATAACCAAGAAATTGTAAAACCTTATTAAGAACTATAATGAAAAATAAATTTATAATTTTCGCATCACTTTTAATTGGGTTTGGTACTATTTTTTCTCAAACTCAAATGCCGGTTGGGCCACAAAGTTCAACTTTTAGTAGTATAACAAGAGGATATCACTTTACGGCACCAACATCGTTTAATATGTGCGCACTGTACATTCCTCAAGATGCCAGTACTGGAACAACACAAGATATATGGGTAGTTCGTTTTAGTACTGCCGCTCCACCCGCTTTTCCCGGAACAACTATTGCGTACACAACATTATTTAATGTTGTAGGAGCCGCCGCGAATACAACTGTTGCTTGTAACATTGCTATTAATGCAGGTGACATTATTGGTATTTACGGTTCTCGCTCGGCAGGTTGCGTAAATAGTTATGATGGTGCAAATTTTGTTACTAATATTATGGGTTTCCCAACAACATTAAGCAGAAGTGGAACTCAAAA
>JAYVGH010000082.1:0-7019 GCA_043772435.1 Bacteroidota bacterium | reverse complement strand
TTTTTTAAACCTTTTGAAAAAAGTTTAACAAACATTTCTAAAATTTATATTTCTAACGATGGTATTTTTCATAAACTAAATTTACAAGGATTATATAATTTAAAAACAAAAAAGTTTGTGGCAGATAATTTTGAAATTTACCCTACTTCAAACATTTCATCAATTATTAATAAACAAATAGAAGATAAACAAGTAAATTATTCAGCATCGCTTTTTGGGTATCCGGATTACGATTATGACTTAAAAAATAAAAAACAAATTACTGCTACTTCACAACAAGTCGCAAGCCGTTATGGTTTAACAAACCTAAGTAAACTGCCGGGTACAAAACAAGAGGTAGAAGATATAGATAAAGCATTGAGAGCAAAAAATTATACAGTAAACATGTTTACCGAACAATTTGCCAGCGAAAGTAATTTACGAAAAGTAAATTCGCCAACTATATTACATATTGCCACACATGGCTATTTTTTAAAAGACATACAAAGTAACGATAAACTATTTTTAGGCTTTGAAAGTTCAAATTTAAAAGATTTAAGTTTATTACGTTCGGGTATATTACTTGCGGGGGTTATACCGGCCACCAACGATAGTTTAAATATCGATTCTGAAAACGACGGTGTTGTAACAGCAGCGGAGGCATGTTTGTTAAATTTAGTAAATACGCAATTAGTTGTACTTTCGGCCTGCCAAACAGGGTTAGGCGATGAAATGGGTACTGAGGGTGTGGCAGGTTTGCAACGCTCATTTGCTATTGCAGGTGCAAAAAATATTATAATGAGTTTATGGCCTGTTGATGACTATGCCACACAATTATTAATGACCGAGTTTTATAAAAATTATGCCTCAACCCAAAATATTGAAAACTCCTTTAATATTGCCCAAAATGTTGTAAAAATAAAATACCCACACCCTTATTACTGGAGTGCTTTTGTTTTATTAAAAACGTTTAATTAATTTTTTAGTTATTAAGTTAAATTTGTTTTTTTAAGTTAAAATTTATATATTTATATAAATACATGTAAATTATATTAGTGTAAAACACATGACTAGTTTAATATCTGAAAAAAAAGTTGAGATTATTACTACAGAAATTTGTGAAGCATTTACACTTCGATTAAGAAGCGATGGAATTTTGCATTCTCACACTACAAGTAACTTAGATTTTAACGTCGAATCTCTTAAAAAATTTAATATTGTTATGGGGCAAATGTTAAACTATAAACCGGCTCCATTATTAATTACGTTAGACGAATTTGCAATTCCACCTTCGGAAACAAGAGTGTTTTGGGCAAAAAAGGAATCTTGTTCTTATGCTTTGGTCGATGCCTATGTAGCAGGGAATTTTGGTCATAAAATAATTGGGAATTTTTATTTAAAATTTAATAAACCAGGTCGTCCAACCAAAATATTTAAAACGTTAGAAGAAGCAGTAAAGTGGCTTAAAATTTTTTTATGAATAAATTAAGAAACTATTTTATTGGCCATATATTAAAAAAAACCGACGATGCCTTTGAAGAGGCTAGGGCAATACTATTGCTACGGTTTTCTTTAATGTTTTGTATTGTTTTTTTACTACCTGTAATTAGCGATATTGCTTTGGGCTACAATAAAGCTTTAATTGTACATAGTTTTGCCGTATTCACTTTATTACAATTTCCTTTTATAATAAAGTACCAACAAAATATAGATAAATCTATCAATCTGTTTTTTACAATTGCACTTGTAATTTCATGCATTATTTTTTTGATGATAAAACCGGAATCCCCTCATCCTATCGGAATTTCGTGGACAATATTTTTTTTAGTTTTAAGTGCATTTTTGCAAAGAGGTAAAATGAGGATATTGTTTTGTGGTTTTTTAAACTGGCTTCCGTTGTTTTATGTTATTATAAATGAGAAATTAAAAGGCGCCTTAACATGGGAACCAATTGTACAAAAAGGTGCAGAAAATCCGCCAATTTTTTTAACACTAATTCCTATTTCCCTTACGGTATATGTAGCGTGGCTTAATACTATAGCTATTGAACAAGCAAGACAAACAATTACAAAGCAAAAACAATTAATTGACGAAAAAAATAAAGATATGACAGATAGTATTAAATATGCAAGGCACATACAAAATTCATTATTACCAACTGATAAATATATTAATCGGGTTTTATCAAAAAAGAAATTATAAAACTTCAGCAAAATTTTATGTAGGCTTGATTTTTTTTGTTGCTTTTTTTCATCAAGGAAAAAAAGTAAGTCAAATTTTAAAATTGACTTTTAAGGTATGGCTATTTAAAATTTAAAACTTATTCCATTTTTAAAAATATAAGTTAATGCAGGAATACCGATTGGTTGCCGTGTATCGTATAACAAATTTATCCCCGCTCTAAAATTTAACGACTTGTTAATCTGCAATTCAAAACTACTGTCGTTTGCAATACGGTAATCTTCAAATTCATTTATATTGGGCTGAAAATAGGTAGTTGTAACAAAATCAATACCTTTTAAAGCAACATTTAATGTAAAATAACTACTTATTCTACTATTGTATTCTTGTATGGTATCATTGTTTTGACTTTGATACTCGTACATATACAAACTTCCGGCATATAATTTTACATTAGCTTGTTTAATAATTTTAAAACGAGGCCCAATACCTGCCAAATAACGTCTATTTAAAAGTAAAGCTAAATTATATTGTGCCTGCACAAATGCCTCAAGCGTTAAACGATTTACAATTTTATAGTTATAACGTAGGTGTTGGTAACCGGCATTTACAAAATCTTTATCACCCGCTTTTATAAAAATTAAATCGCTAATAGCTAAAATACGGTGTTTATTGTAGAGGTACTGTGCGTGCACGTTTATACCCAAACTTACTACCTGTTGTACATTTTGATTAATTGAAAAATTTAAATTGGCACTACCCACAAAACCATTGGTATCCTTTACAAAACGTTTACTTTCAATATTAATAACTTGTGCGGTATAGTTACTTAAATAAAATATTAGTGAAACTATTTGTAGGAATTTATACATTTATTAAAACCCAAATTTATATATTTGTATTATAATATATTAAAATGATAAAAATTTATTCTTTTTTCTTATTCATAAGCCTTAGTTTATGTTTTAATGCTCAAGTTACAATGCAAACCAATATGCCAAAAAGCATTGCGCCAAATGCAAATATTACTGTAGAAATTAAAATTAACAAAGGCGGTATTACTAATTTTGCAAAATACCAAATGGATGTGCCCGCTGGAGTTACTATAACCGAAGGCGATAGCAAAACAGGTAATTTTACCTTTGAAGGCAACCGTGCTAAAATAGTTTGGGTTAGCATTCCTACCGAACCTGAATATGTAGTAACTATGAAGCTAAACTCAGGGACTACAAGTGGTGCAAATGTATTTAATCATAAATTTTATTTTTTAGATAACGGTGTAAAAAAAGAAGTGGAAGGCGAAGCCATTAACGTTACTTTTGATGGTAGCGGTGCAACGGTTGCCAGTTCTTTACCTGAAACTAAAACTGAAACCAAAACAGAACCTGTAACCACTACAACAACAACCGAAACAACAACTTCTGCAACTACTACCGAAACTAAGGTAGCAACCACCGAAACTAAAACAGAACCTGTTACAGAAACAAAAACAGAAACCAAAGTTGTTGTTACCGAAACCAAAACCGAGCCTGTTAAAGAAACTAAAACTGAAATTAAAGTAACAAAAAATGAAAACACTAAAACAACATCAGGTGGTTTGGTTTACAAAATACAATTAGGTGCTTACGGTGTTGATCCGGGTCAGAGTAAATTTTCAGCAATAGGTAAAGTTACTATGAGCAGCGAAGGTGGTTTTGTAAAAGCACTATACGGCAATTTTTCATCAAAAGAAGAGGCTCTAAAAAAACGTGAAGAACTTATAAGTAAAGGATTTACAGGCTTTGTGGTATCGTACCAAAACGGCGTTAGGGTTAAATAACAATCATTTTATAAGAGTTAGTTTTTATTAAGTGTTGCTGTGCGTTGGCATTGGCTCGGCGTTGGGCGTGCAAAGGAGTGAATTAATTTTTTGGTAGAAATTCGACGAAGGGGCTTGTCCTCTAAAATTCTGCTAAGGAAATTTTGTAGGGCAGAATTTTTTACTTCGTCTGAATTTCAACAAAAATTAAGGGTGCGTGGCAAATCGTCGAGCCTTGTCTTTTGCCTACTTTTTGACAATAAAAAGTAGGAAGAAAAATTTTTTTAAATCCCATTGTAATTTTTTATTGCTAAATGCCCTTAAATACATAGTTTTAACTATTTTTGAAACAAATTAAAATTATATGAGCAAAAAAATATTAGCCAACGATGGCATTGATGATGTTGGAAAACAATTATTAGAAAATGCAGGTTTTACGGTTGTAACGGATAAGGTAGCTCAGGAAAATTTGATTACTGAAATTAACGAAAAAAATTATGTGGCTTTAACAGTGCGCAGTGCAACTAAGGTTCGTAAAGATATTATTGATGCCTGCCCTAATTTAAAAGTTATTGCACGCGGTGGAGTAGGTATGGATAATATTGATGTGGACTATGCAAAATCGAAAAACATTAATGTAATAAATACACCTGCTGCATCCAGCAATTCGGTGGCAGAGTTAGTATTTGCACATTTGTTTAATGCAGTACGTTTTTTATACGACAGTAACCGCCAAATGCCTGTAAGTGGTTCTGAAAAATTTGACGATTTAAAAAAGAAATACTCTAAAGGAGTTGAATTACGTGGTAAAACTATGGGTATAGTTGGTTTTGGGCGGATAGGACAAAATGTAGCCAAAATGGCCTTAGGCTTGGGTATGAAAGTAGTTGCCTTTGATCCTTTTGTAAACGAAGCAAATATTGAAGTGGAAGTTGTCGATAAAAAAGTAAGTATTCCAATTAACACCGTGGGTTTAGATAAAACTATTCAAACAGCCGATTTTATTACCTTTCACGTACCGGGTGGCAAATTAATCTCTCGAGACGAAATTGCATCTATGAAAAACGGCGTTATCTTAATAAACACTGCACGTGGCGGCGTTATTAACGAAGACGATTTATTAGAAGCCCTTAATAGCGGTAAAATTTCACATGCGTGTTTAGATGTGTTTGAAAACGAACCTCGCCCTTCTGTATCCATCTTAAATCACCCAAAAATCAGTTTAACGCCTCATATTGGCGCAGCCACCAACGAAGCTCAGGAGCGTATTGGGGTAGAGTTGGCTGAGAAGTTGATTGGTGCTTTGAGTTAATATTTATTAGTACCTTTGCATTTATTTAAATATTAAAAAAGCCGTATCGGTTTAACCGAGACGGCTTTTTTAGTTCGGCATTGCGAGGGAGGTACGACCGAAGCAATCTCTTGTCATTTAGATTACTTCGCTATCGCACGCAATGACGATAAATTACTGCTTCACCATCTTTTTTGTATCAATCAGCTTACCATCTACAATTAAACTGTAAACGTACAAGCCGTTGCTTAAATCGTTGGCAAATACGTTTAATTGCCCTTTGCCTTTGGTGGTAATGTCAACCGTTCTTATTATTTTACCATCTAAAGTTTTAAACACCATTTGTGCAAAGCCGTATTTGGTAGGCACGTTATACGTTATTGTAGTTTGCTCTGCAAAAGGGTTTGGTACGTTTTGGTTTAACACAATTACATCTGCATCGCTTAATTCAATGTTAAGTTGGTTAATGTTGTTGCCTGTTATACTTGTAGTACGAACAATAGAATTTGAACAACATGAACTAACGCTGGATGTTAACGCTGATATTTGTGCACTTTGTAAAGCAATAATGCTATCCTGTTTACTTACACGAGTTTCTAACTTTTGCATAGCACCAGTTAATAGAGCAAAAAAAGCGTTGTAGTTTAACGATTTGTAATTAACTGCGGGGTGAATAATTGTACCCGAAGTATCATAATCAGCGGGTTTATGTAGGTTATCAACTAACTCTGGCAATATGGTCTGAACGTCTTGAGCAATAAAACCATATTGTTTTTTACTGCTAAAGTTTAAACCGTTTACATTGGTTGTATCAAAAAAGTATTTGCGCGGCTTTAATTGTTTAACTATTAACAGAGGGTTGGCAATTGTGTCAATGTTCGTTTTAAACATTTGATCTGAAGTAAATACCGAACCATTTAAATCATAACTACCGTTTACCCTTAATTTACCGGTAAAATAACCCGCGTAATCATTAGGCCCAGTTCCTAAACACGTAGCTTTAACTGCATAATTAGCCTGAGCACTATTATCGGCCTCAAAACGACCTCCAATATTAAATGCTGTAGCAACTGAATTACTCTTTCCCCATACACCAGTGTTGTAGTAATAATTATAAAATTGCGTTGTGTTTCCAATTGCCTCACCTTCTAATCCTACAGCATCAAACAACCCAGTAACTTTAGCGTATGATACTAAACCAGTTGCAGTTGGTATTCCTTCCGAATAAATATCTACAGTTCTAACACCTTCGCCTGCTAACGCATTTTTGGTATACACAAATAGCGAATTATTTCCAGTAAAGCCCGTTAACGGATTTATAATAGACCCAGCATTGTTAGTAGCAGTTTTTAAGTTGCCAATACCTAACGTAGCAAGATTATAATAACTCTGATCCAATCCAAAACCCGAAAAACCACCGCTACTTACACCAAATACTTCATCGTCTTGTATGCCATTTAAATTCCAATCTACACCTTTAGCACTTATTAATTTTGATGGTTGGCCCCTTGCCAGTATAGTATTGTTAGTGGTTTCTATATTTAAACCAACTAAGCCGGTTGTAGAAGCATTTAAATTCATCTTAATATCTAAACCTGTTCGGTTAGTTAAACCGTAAGAACCATTATCAATAATTAAAGCTCCAACATTATTTATAATATTACCTGTATTGTCAATATTAAAAGTTGGTAATATCCCAATGGGGAAAGTACTTAACGTTTGACCCACACGTATATTACCGTTTTGAGTAAATAATATTTTTTTACTATT
>JAYVGH010000081.1:0-25798 GCA_043772435.1 Bacteroidota bacterium | reverse complement strand
GCACCTCGTCTGTTAACCCAGGCGAGGCCGTCTACTCGATTAGCGGTTCGTGCTTTAAATATTTACGCTTAGTTTCAAGTGTCCGCCGAGCCCTTCGTTTATAATTCTCATTAGTGTCGAAAGTCTTATGTCGCTTACATTATTTTCAATTCTAGAAATATATGTTTTTGTCGTGCCGCATTTATTAGCAAGTTGCTCTTGAGTCATACCCTGTTCTTTACGAAGTTCTTGAAGAGTAACACCTAATTTAAAAGCCTCAAAACCTTCTTCGTAATTGTCTCGTTTTTTTGTCCCACGTTTACCGTATTGTTTGTCTAAATGGTCCGCAAACGACGTTAAATTTTTATTTGTCTTTTTCATTGAAGTATTGTTTTTTAAGTTTCTCTGCTAATTCTATTTCATTTTTTGGTGTCTTTTGAGTTTTCTTTTGAAACCCATTAACCAATATTATTAAATTTCCTTTGTCAAAAAATGCAAATACTCTAAAAATATTAGAACCAACTTCTACCCGTACTTCATAAAGTCCCGAAGTGCCTGTCAAATGTTTAAAATATTTTTCAGGAACATGATTTAAAGTTGAAAGTACTTGTAAAGTCCAGTTGAACTTTTTTTTAACTTCAGGTTTTAAGGTTTCAAAGAAGTCGAGATAATAATTTTTATAGTAAAATACTTGCCTTGAAAATTTATTGGCCACATGTCAAAGTTAGCTAATTAGATAACAATATGCAAGTAATTTTTTACTTAATTTGGTTTAAAATTGGATCTTAAATCCCCGTTGTCATTTTTACCACAAAGTCCGCAAAATAATGCTTCATTTTCTTTATTACCACACCATTTACAACCTTTTGGGTTGTTTTGTCCGCCACCTTCAGCTATTAAATAACCAATGAAAGGAGAAACAACGATACAAATTATGAAAGTCTTGATAAAACCAATTTTCTTTTGTCGACCAATTTTGTCGGCAACTAAATAGCTAATACCTAAGTAAATTAATATTCCAAAATATATCATAATTATGTCGATTTTAATGTTTCATTTGTGAGTCAGCATGACCGCTAACTACTTGCTAAGCGTACATTATCAGTTTGTAAACGTTTGTAAGTATTTAATGTCGCTTAACATTAAGCATTCACCAACTGCAAAATGCTTTCAAATAAAAATTTGCCGTCTTCGTTAAATAGTTCTTTATCGGAGGCACGCTCTGGGTGAGGCATCATGCCAAATACATTTTTAGTTGCGTTGCAAACACCCGCAATGTTTTCGGTAGCGCCATTTGGGTTAGCATCATTATTTACGTTGCCATTCTCATCACAATATCTAAATAAAATTTGTCCGTTGGCGTTTAACTCTTTAATGGTTTCGGCATTGGCATAGTATTTTCCTTCGCCGTGTGCAATGGGTATTTTTAAGGCTTTGTTTACAGGTACCGAATTAGTTAAAAGTGTAGTATTATTTTCGGTTTTTATAAATACGTTTTTACAAATAAATTTACGCGAATCGTTATGCATTAAAGCACCGGGTAATAAACCGCTTTCGCATAAAATTTGAAAGCCGTTACACACGCCTAATAAAAACCCGCCATTGTTGGCATGCGCAATGATATTTTGCATAATGGGCGAAAAACGCGCAATGGCGCCGCTTCTTAAATAATCGCCATAACTAAAGCCACCGGGAAGTATAATGTGCGTGCAACCTTCTAAATCGGTATTTTTATGCCAGAGTTTTACGGTGTCTTGTTTAAAAATATCTCGAAGCACATACACCATGTCTTCATCACAATTAGAACCGGGAAAAACAACAACGCCAAATTTCATATTTTAATAATTATTTATAAACTTATAATTAAGTTAATTAGTTTTTGTTTATTCGTTATTGCGATGCCGATTTTTTTAATCGGCAGACGCAATCTTATTTAATTTTGTTTGGGATTGCTTCCTTTGTCTCAATGACGTATTATATAAACAAATTTAAAAATAATCATAAACTTATATTATTTTTTTAAATTGTTTTTTAAACAAGTTTTAAGGCTGAGCCATAGGGGCTGTAGTAGGAAGTTTAATTTTATCTCCTTTTTTTAAACCTTCCGTCACTTCAATGTAAATGGCATCGCTAATGCCGGTTTTAATGTAACGTTTTTCGGTTTTAGAGCCGTTTAATACTTCTACAAATGTTTTGTCGCCTTCAAATTGCAATACACTTTCTTGTATAGCCAATACTTTTTCTTTTTTTGCTAAAATAATATCAGCGTTAGCGCTGTAACCCGCGCGTAAAAAACTGCTGCCAACCGACGAATTATCTACTTTGGCTTTAATAATAAATTGTATGGCGCCGTTTTCGTTTAATCCTTTTGGCGAAATGTATTCCAAAGCCGCTTTAAATTTGGCTCTATCAATGGCGCCAATTGTAAGTTCAATTTCGTTACCAACATTAATTTTACCCACTTCGCTTTCATCTAATTTTCCTTCAAAAATCATTTCACTCATGTTTGCAACGCTGCTAATAGTGGTGCCTTCGTTAAATGTATTGCTTTCTATTACCTGGCTACCTTCTTTTACCGGCACATCTAACACCATGCCTGTAATGGTAGATTTTACAAGCGTGTTGGTGGCACTTTGAAACGATTTTGCAACGCCTTCTTTAATTATTTCGAGTTGATTATTTGCGGCGTTCAGTTCTTCCTGCGCGGCTTTTAATCTTAATTCATAAGGTTGAAATTCTGATTTGGCAATAATGCCTTGGTCAAACAGAGATTTATTTCTGTCAAATTCTATTTTAATATTATCAAAATTAATTTGAGCGGTATTAATTCTATTTTCGGCATTTGCTAAATTAAGCATGTTAGGAATTATTTTAATTTTAGCAATAATGTCTCCGGCTTTAATTTGTTGACCTGCAACTACAAATAATTTTTCAACAATGCCGCTTACCTGCGATTTAATATTGATTTCTTTACGCGGCACAATGCTGCCGGTAGCTACTGTTTTTTTTATAATGGTTGTATCTATGACCGAAATTGTTTTTACATCTTCTTGATTTTTTTCGCCACAGCTTTGTAATAGTACTATTACTGCCAAACAGAAAACTGTTACACTATTTTTAAGTATTAATTTATAATTCATTTTTATTTTTTTATAATGTGTTAATCGTAACGTAGTGCTTCTACAGGACTAATGGCTACTGCTTTTCGGGCGGGTATAAGTCCGGCAAAAGCGCCACTTATTACTAGTATTAATAATGCACCAATTACTACATAAATATCTACCGTTGGGTTTTGAAACATACCACCTTCATCAGCAGGCAATACATTATTTATAAGATTAATAATTCCCATACCACTTAACAAACCGATAATGCCCGACAGCGAAGTTAAAAATAAACTCTCAATCATAATTTGTAAAATAACGGAGATAGGGGTGGCGCCAAGCGCGCGTTTTAAGCCAATTTCTTTTGTACGTTCTTTTACAACTATAAGCATAATGTTACTTACGCCTATTACGCCGGCAATTAAAGTACCTGCACCCACAAACCACACCAACCATTCAATGCCATTAAATAAACCGTTCATTTTATTAAATTGTACTTCTGTATTCCAGTGCCCAACGCCCTGGTTATCTTCGGGCGCTATTTTATGGCGTTCTTTTAAAATAGCTATTGTTTTTTCTTCGGCAATTGAGGCGGGGACGCCTTTTTTTGCAAGTAGTGAATACCATGTTAAATTATCGCCCGTATGAAATGCGTGTTGAAATGTGGAAAAAGGAATTCGGATTTTTTGAGAGGTTTCAATATAGCGTTGCCCGGAACCTTGCGGTAGAATAATGCCGATGACTTTAAAATTAACACCATTAATTTTTATATAATCACCCAAGGCTTTTTCGGTGGTTTTAAATAACATTTCGTTTACACGTGTTCCAATAACGCACACTTTTCTTCTTTCTTTAATGTCGTTTTGATTTAAAAAACGCCCATCTTTTAATTTTATGTTTTCAATTTTTGTAACGGTAGGGTACTCGCCTAACACCTGAAACGAGCCGATTTTTAATCCTCGTGTTACATTGTTTGCATTACCATAATCGCCTAACTGGCTTTCGGGCGAAATGGTTTCCAATTCTGCAATTTGCTCCAACGCCTTGGTATCGGCATTTTTAAAATTGTAATTTCGTCCTGCTTTCATTCCTTTATAGGGTTTTGTAGTGGTTTGTGCCCAAACAAAAAAACTGTTTGTGCTTTCCCCTTCAAATTCTTTTAGCACACCATGTCTAAGCCCACTGCCTGAGCCTAACATAATTACCAGCATAAAAATTCCCCAAAAAACACCAAACATAGTAAGGGTAGTTCGCAACTTATTTTTTTTAATAGTTGCAAAAATTTCCTGCCAGTTATCGCGTTCAAATAATATCATGTTAATCGGCTCGTAATGCTTCTACAGGTTGTATTTTTGCGGCTTTTAAAGCAGGAAAAAATCCGGCTAAAGCACCAGCAACAATAATTAAAAGAGTTGAGGCTATTGCAATTCTAAAATCAACATTCGGGTTTTTAAAAAAATCGCTGTCAATTCCAATTTTATTAACGCCCGTTAAAATACCCCAGCCAATAGCTAACCCGGTAAACCCTGCCAGGGCCGTAATTAAAATAGATTCTTGTAAAATTAATCCGATTATTGAATTAGGACTTGCCCCAATGGCTTTGCGAACTCCAATTTCTTTTGTACGTTCTTTTACAACAATAATCATAATGTTACTAACTCCCACAATGCCAGCAATCAACGTCATAATGCCAATTATCCAAACAAATAATTTTATTCCACCCAATACATTCATAATGCGTTTGTATTCTAAAAAATTATTATTTACATACATTGCGTTTTTATCGTTTACATTAAATTGATGTTTTTTTGCAAATACAACACGTAATTGATTGGCAAATTGTTCGCTTTCTTCAACACTCATAGCGCCAACGCCCAGCCACATTTCGTCTATTCTGTTTTTAAAACTATAAGCGCGTTGAGCGGTAGAAAGCGGAATGTAGGCACGTTGCATTTCGCTTCGGTTAGCATCGGTAAATACGCCAACTACTTTATAATACACATCGCCAATGTTTAAATTTTTACCCAAAGGATTTTCTTTTTTAAAAAACGTTTCGGCTAAGGTTTGCCCAATTACGCATACTTTTCTGTATTCTTCAATATCAATAGTATTTAAAAATCTTCCTGAAACAACTTTTGCATTTTCTAAATATTGATTATCGGGTGTTGTTGGCCTGCATAAGTAAGCACCTTTTTCTTTGCCGTAAATCATATTCCGCATTTGGTTATTGTGATTGGTTGATGATTTGTATTGCAATTGCGGAAACGAGGCAACAATAAATTTAAAGTCTTCGTTGCTTAATTTTATTTCGCGCCCAATACTGTAACCGTTGTTAGCCATTGATGTTTTTCCGGGAGCAATCATTATAGAATTTACGGCATCTCCACCAAATTGAGCTTGTGTACCGTTGGTTAAACCATTGCCGGCACCTAATAAAATAATTAAAATAAAAATGCCCCATCCCACACTAAATGCGGTTAAAAAGGTACGTAGTTTATTTTGTTTTAAGGCTGAAAAAATTTCGAGCCAGGTATCTCGTTCAAACACTTTTTTTATTTTTAATTATCGCTTACAATTAATCCGTCTTTTAACCGGATTATTCGGTTTGTCATTTTACTAATATCATCTTCGTGAGTTACAATAACTACAGTAATTCCTTTGTCATTTGCTTCTTTAAACAATTGCATTACTTCGTAGGACGTTGTTGTATCTAAAGCTCCGGTTGGTTCGTCGGCAAAAATTACTTTTGGGTTGCCAATTAAAGCACGTGCAATAGCCACACGTTGTTTTTGCCCTCCGCTTAGTTCGCTTGGTAAATGCTTGGCCCACTTTAATAAACCTACTTTATCTAAATATTCATGCGCTTTTTTTGTGCGCTCTTTTCTGCTTATTTTTTGATAATATAATGGCAGAGCTACATTATCTACGGCATTTTTAAAGGATAATAAATTAAAAGATTGAAAACAAAAACCTAAAAATTTGTTACGTAAATGCGCTGCTTGTTTTTGTGATAATTTTTTGTCAATCAATAAATCGTTTAAATGATAAGTGCCTTCATCATATGCATCTAAAATGCCTAATATATTTAAAAGTGTTGATTTACCTGAACCTGAAGATCCCATGATAGAAACAAATTCACCCTGGTTAATAGTTAAATCGATACCTTTCAATACTTCAAAAGAAGTTTTACCAAGTTTGTACGATTTTTTTATTTTAGAAAGTTGTATCACAAAAATTAGTCTGCTTTACGTTTAACTATTAGTATGTAATCGTTTTCTATTGGTAAATAACCAAACTCATAACAAAAATAATAAGTATGATTGTTTTTTGTGATATTGATATTGGTGTAAAAATTAAAATTAAAGCCTTTATCAATTAATTTTTGTTTTGCTATTGTAGTTTTTTCACCTTGCAAATTAATTTCTAAAAGCCTGCGGTTTTTACGTAACGAATTATTTATGTTACGAACATAATTATTAGAATCGCTGTTTACTTTATTATTAAAAGCATTGCGGCATAAATCGCTGCAGAATTTTTTATCTACTCTTCCTTTTATAACTTCGCCACACTCGGGGCATAAACGTTTTTCCATTCTCTAACTTTTTAACCACATGGGCACGTAGGGCTTAATTAATATAATTTTTTTATCCGGCAAACATAGCACTAAAGCAAAGCATTAGCTATGTTTTTTAAGACTAAATATATTTAAACTATGCAAACTATGTATTTATGTGGTTTATTTATTATGTTTTTTCATTTGGGTTTACGCAATAATTTTTAAGGTGTTTTTTACCAATTTAGCTTTTTGTTTTGCTTTTAAAATATCGTCGTCTATAATAGTTGCGTGCCCCATTTTGCGAAAGGGTTTTGTTTTTTCTTTGCCATAAAGGTGAATGTAAACACCACTAAATTTTAAAACGTCTTCAATTCCTTCGTAAATAGCAAAACCTTCGTAACCAAAATCACCCAATAAATTTACCATTACTCCGGCTTTTATAATTGCCGTGTCGCCTAAGGGTAAATTTAAAATGGCACGTAAATGCTGTTCAAATTGCGAGGTAATATTTGCTTCAATTGTATGGTGACCACTGTTGTGTGGGCGTGGTGCCATTTCGTTTACAAGTAATTTACCGTCTTTTGTTAAAAAAAACTCTACAGCTAAAAGCCCTACAATACCTAATTTTTCAACTATTTCTGTAGCAATTTGTAGAGCTTGTTTCTCAATTGTTTTTTTAATATTTGCGGGGCTAAATAAAAACTCAACCAAATTTGCTTCCGGGTTAAACTCACATTCAACAACAGGAAAGCATTTTATTTCTCCACTTTCGCTACGTGCTACAATTACCGAAAGTTCCTTGTCAAAATCTACCAAACGCTCTAGCACGCTTGGTTCATCAAAAGCTTTATCTAAATGATGTTGGTTTACAAGTTTGATTACCCCTTTTCCATCATAACCGCCTTTTCGTAATTTTTGAAAGAAAGGAAAGTAATCGGCATACTTCGTAATTTGTAGTTTAGTTTCAATTAAAAAAAAATCGGCACTGGCAATATTGTTGCGCTGATAAAACATTTTTTGTAATCCTTTATCTTGAATTAATTCAATAATATGTGGTTGAGGGTACACTTTTTTTCCTTCTTTTTCAAGAGCTTTTAAAGCCTCAATATTTACATTTTCAATTTCAATAGTAATAAGGTCTTTATCTTTTCCAAAGTCATAAACAGTATCGTAATTGGTTAAACTACCACATACAAATTTGTTTACTAAATGTTTACATGGCGCATTTTTATCAGGATCTAAGATGGAAATATTCAAGTTTAAATTATTGGCATGTTGTAGCATCATTCTGCCTAATTGCCCACCACCTAAAATTCCAATATTTAATTGTTGAATGGTTTTACTCATTATAATTTTTATAAGCGGTAAATTTAATAAAATTCATTATCTTAACTTTATGCATTAAATTTTAATAATGAAGAAATTATATTTTGTTTTTTTTATTGCTTTTTGTTTTACTTCTATAAAATCTCAATTTAATTGTGGTTTTAATGATGCTCAAAATTACTTATTTAATTACGATAAAACAGCTAAAGATAGGTTTGAAAAATTAATGAAAGAAGCTCAAAATTCAGCTCAACAAATTAATAGACCCAGTTCTGTTACAAACTACACTATTCCGGTAGTTTTTCATGTTTTACACTTAGCCGGTAATGAAAACATTAGTGATGCTCAAATAAATAATGCCGTTAGCATAATGAACCGTGATTTTTTAAAGCAAAATGCAGATACTTCAAATATTGTATCTCAGTTTACAAATTTAGCGGCTAATTGTAATATTGAGTTTAGACTGGCAACAAAAGATCCATATGGAAATTGTACAAATGGCATTACCCGTCATTATGATTCGCATACCAATTGGACAGTAGATTTTAGCTATTATACTTACACTTGGCCCTCAACACAATATTTAAATATTTATGTAGTTAAAACGATGCAAGCCGGTGCCGCTGGTTATACTTATTTGCCGGGTTCGGTTGGTGCAAGTGCCGATGCCATTGTTGTTTTAAGCCAGTATGTTGGTAGTATTGGTACAGGCAATACTTTTGTGTCTCGAACTTTAACACACGAAGTAGGGCATTGGCTTAATTTACAACATGTTTGGGGTAGCACCAATCAACCAAATGTAGCTTGTGGTAATGACGGTGTAAACGATACACCAATTACAAAAGGACACACTAATTGTAATTTAGGAAATGCAATAACTTGCACATCGGGTATTACAGAAAATATTCAAAATTACATGGAGTATTCGTATTGTACAAATATGTTTACAATCGACCAAAAAACGCGTATGCAAAACGCAATAAACAATACTGTGGGCGGTAGAAATAATTTGTGGACAAATACTAATTTAATTACCACGGGGGTAATTAACCCCAATATGGCTTGTGCGCCAAAGGCAGAATTTTTTTCTACAACAACAATTACGTGTTTAGGAAATAGTTTAAACTTTATCGATTACAGTTACAATGCGCCTATTAGCAATTGGAAATGGAGTAGTGCGTTTGCTTCAACCACATCTACTTTACAAAATGGAAGTTTAACGTTTACAAATTCGGGAATTGCGCCAATACAGCTAAAAGTAAGCAATGGTGCTGGAAGCGATTCTATTATAAAATCATCGGTTATTATATTAGCGGCTTCTGGCACTGGTAGTTTTAATATTACCAAAGATTTTGAAACAGGCAGTTTTCCGGATAATAATTGGATTGTTTCACTACCAAAATACGGCAGTACATTTACTACTTTTAGTACCTCTGCCTCAAGCGGAAGCGCTTGTATATGGGTAAATAATTTTTTTGATAACCCAAGCGAAGTGATTAGTTTTTATAGCCCTTCGTATAATCTTCAAACTTTAGGCGCTCACTTAACTTTTAAATATGCTTACACGCAACAAAATACCTTAAATAATGATGCGTTGAAAATATATGCTACAACTAACTGCGGAGCTACTTGGACTTTACTTTTTAATAAAAGTGGAAGTGTTTTAAACTCTACAGGTAATATTCAGACGGCAGCATTTTTAAATCCTATTGCCGCAGATTGGAAAAATGAAACTGTTAATTTAGCGTCGGCTTTGGGTAGTGCTAATGTTTATTTTAAGTTTGAATTTACAAGCGATGTAAACGGTTCGGGTAACAATATTTTTATAGACGATATAAATGTTGATAATACAGTTGGGTTAAAGGAATTAATAAATAAAGATTATAATTTAAAAATACACCCAAATCCGGTTAACGAAATAGTAAATATTGAATTGAAAACAACCAATAGCGCCTTAATCAACTCAATTACAAATATTCAAATTTCAAATACGTTAGGACAACTGGTTTATCAATCTACAATTCCTAATCAACAGGGCTTTCAAATTAACGTTAGTAATTTAAAAAGTGGAATTTATTTTGTAACTGTGTTTGTAAATAATTCTAATAAAACGTTTAAACTAATTAAAAATTAATGGGAAGAGTATTGGCAATTGATTATGGAAGTAAACGTGTAGGTATTGCAGTTTCTGATAAATTAAGGCTGATAGCAAGTTCATTAACAAGTATACATAGTAAGGATGTAATTGCTTTTTTAGAAAATTATTTTAAAACCGAAATTGTTGATATAATTGTGGTGGGCGAACCTAAAACATTACAAAACACAAAAAGCGATAGTGCCCGCTTTATTGACCCATTTGTTGTACATCTTAAAAAAAGATTTCCAGATAAAACTGTAGAGCGTTACGATGAACGTTTTACAAGCGCCATTGCACATCAAACCATGTTATTAGGCGGCTTAAAAAAGAAGGACAGGCGAGATAAGGAAACGGTTGATAGAATAAGTGCAACAATTATATTACAGGATTACATGACATTTGTTTTGTCAACAAAGTCTTAAACGCTAACAATTTATTTTAATTATATTTGCCAAAAATTCAATCCTATTTTCTTGAAAAAGACATTAATACTTTTTTTTTGCTTTTATTTAGTTTCATGCAATAATAATGCGGATAAGGAAATTGAAAAAATAGAAGTAAGACAGCCACAAGAAGTTAATAACGAGGTTTTAAAAATTTTAAGCGAAATTTATTCTAAATCTTTAAATGATAGTGTTTTAATTATAAATAAAGATACGTTAATAGCTTTTCCTTTTTTCGATAAATTAAAGCCAAAAACAGATTTGCTTTTTTCTGATAAAGGCAAACTAAGCCCTTTAGGTGATTCAATTTACACTGTTATAAAAAATGCTCGAAACTATGGTTTGTATAAAAATGATTATCATTATATAGAATTAGAAAGATTAACCTCTAATTTTTTTAATAAAAAAGATGATGTATATGATGTGTTATCTATAGCATTTGCAGAAATATTACTTACTGACGCTTATTTAAAATTTGGCGCACATTTAAACAGAGGTCGCTTTAGTGCAGATACCATTATGTTAGAGTGGAACCCTAAAAAATTAGATACAAATTGGGTAGACATTTTAAAAATGGGACTATTAAAAAACAATATTACCCTCGCATTTGATTCTCTAGAACCTAAACATCAGGGGTACCATTTTTTAAAACAGGCTTTAGTAAATTATATTAAAGAAAACGAAAAAGTAATTTGGGATAGTATTTCTTTTACTAATGTTACCGATACCCTAAAACTAAAACAACATTTAAAAGAACGTTTAAAAAACACAGGGTTTTATAATGATTCGTTACCTGTAAACGATAGTTTAAAATTAGCAAAAGCAATAAAATTATTTCAACAGCAATTTAATTTAGAGCCTGATGGCAAACTTGGTAAATATACGAAACAAGCTTTGGCAATGGATAAGGAGACTACCATAAGGCAAATGGAAATGGCTTTAGAACATTGGCGTTGGGAACCCTATAAATATCCTGAAAAATATGCAGTTGTAAATATACCAAGTGCTGAAATTAATGTGTGGGAATGGGATAAAAAACATAAGGAAGATACACTTGTTTTGTTTAGTAAAATTGTAGTTGGTAAGCCCGAAAACCAAACGCCAACTTTAAAAAGTAAAATTAATTATATGCTAATTTATCCTTATTGGAGCGTACCGTATTCCATTGCCTGGAAAGAAATTTTACCAATGGTACAGCGTGATACAAACTACCTTCACAAAAAAAACTTTGAGGTAATTAATGGAAAAGGCGAAGTTATAACTAATTTAGGAAAATTAAATTGGAAACGTTTTAATAAAGATTATTTGCCTGTAAAATTCCGTCAGCGTATTGGTAATGAAAACAGTTTGGGTATTTGTAAATTTAATTTTAATAATAAATACGGTGTTTATTTGCATGATACCAACAGCAAGCGTTATTTTAAAACATTTTACCGTTACCAAAGTCACGGTTGTATGCGCTTAGAAAAATTTGTAGACTTAGCGCGTTTTTTAATAAGAGAAGATACTTTAAAATTACCTTACGATACGTTGAATGCCTATTTCGCCAGACCAATACAACAACAAATAAATATGCGAAAACCTTTGCAATTGTATGTAAGGTACTACACCGCAATGGTTGATGACAAAAATAAACTGCAAAAGTATATTGATATTTATCGCAAAAACGAAGTGATGATGAAAATGATTTATAAGTAGTAAATCTTAATTAATCAGCCATATTCCAAATTATTTAATCGAAAAATTTAAGACTTTTTGCGTTTTGGGACACTATAAATGGAGAAGAAAATTTAGTTGTAGCAACGCATGGTATTATTAAAAAAAACTCAAAAAACTCCTATAAATGAAATAGAAAGAGCCGAAACTATTAGAAAAAAATATTTAAACGAAAAATAAATTAATTTATGAGAATGCTATTAAAAGCAGTTTCACTTGAAACAATGATTGACAAACACGTTGGCAAAAGTGGTACTTCAAAACGTGAAAAAATTTGAAAGTGAATTAACAATTAATTTACGAGGACATGCTATTAAACAAGCTCGAAAAGATCGTAATTTAACTTAAGAGCAATTAGGAGAATTAGTTGGTGTACAAAAAGCTTAAATTTCTAAAATTGAAAATAGCTTAACCGATGCTCGCTTTCAAACTATTATAAAAGTATTTAAAGCCTTAAATGCTAGAATTAATTTTAATGTAGAATTACTAAACCAAAAAGTAAAATTTGCTTAATTAATCACAACTTAACCAAATATCCCTTTTCTAAAATAGGAATTACTGGACATTGATTTAAGGTTAAACAATATTTTATATCGCGCTCTAAATCTAACTTAGCTAGCCTGTTTCGGTGCGATGAATGACTTAAAAACTTAAATAAATCAAACTTAGCTATTTTATATAATTCCATTGCGCCAAGTGTTGAGTCACAACCTGTTTTAAATTTACTTTTTAAAATTAAAGATTCAGCCACAGCGCCGGCGTACAACGTATCTTCTAAATTAAATTTGTTTTTCCAGCCTGCACATAAAAACAAAACATCTTTTTTTTGAGATTTTAGATACTCAATTACAACATCAAAATTTAAAAAACTTCCAATTATTAACGTATCGGCATCTTTTGCAACCTCAATGGCTTGCGTACCGTTAGTGGTTGTAATAGCAATTGTTTTACCTTTTACTTTTTTATTCATATAACCAAAAGGGCTGTTGCCTAAATCATAGCCTTCAATTATTTCGCCATTGCGCTCGGCAGCAACCATGTATCCTTTATCTTTGTATGTTTTTGCTTCTTCAACAGTAGCAATCGGAATCATTTTAGCAACGCCATTATAAAATGCAGTAGTAATAGCCGATGTTGCTCTAAAAATATCTATTACAACCACAATTGTGTTTGGCTTTTTAAACAAAGGATAAGCCTGTGGTGTATAACATACTTCAATAGTATTCATTATAACAAACGTACAATTTTTTAAATGTTTAAACAATAATTAATTTAATAATTTTGTAAATACTTATATTTACCAAATGGTAGATTTCCTTCAATCAAAAATTAAAAACTCTATTAATTTAAAAACAGAGTTGTTAAATAATACTCAACTTTTAACTTCGGTAAATAATTTAATAAACGATATTATTACGTGTTATAAAAACGATGGAAAAGTTTTGTGGTGCGGTAATGGAGGAAGTGCAGCCGATGCACAGCATTTAGCGGCGGAATTAAGTGGCAAGTATTATTACGACAGACCTCCACTTTTTAGCGAAGCCTTACACGTAAATACAAGCTACACTACAGCTGTAGCTAACGATTACGGTTACGATTTTATTTTTAGCCGATTAATAAAAGCAATGGGTAAAAAAGGCGACGTGCTTATTGGTTTAAGTACCAGTGGCAATAGTCCAAATGTAATTAAAGCCATAGAAGAAGCAAATAAATTAGGAATGGTTACAGCTTGTTTTACAGGTGAAACAGGTGGGAAAATGGAAAAATTAGGAAAATATTTAATAAACATACCAAGTTCAGATACGCCCCGCATACAAGAATGTCATATGCTTTTAGGGCATACAATTTGCGAATTAGTAGAAATAAATTTGTTTCCTAAACAATAAATGCGAAAAAAAATTAGCTATATTTTTTTATTTTTTTTAAGTGTTAATTATTTTTTACTCCATTCGCAAACAAGAGTATTAGATAGTTTAAATGCTCTTTTTTTATTAAGTAACGATACATCAAAAGTATTAACACTTACAAAAATATCCGGTAAATTAGCAACCAATAATCCTCAACAGGGCGAAAGAATAGCGGATAGCGCCTTAATGTTTTCTAAACGAATTAATTATAGATACGGCATTGGGCTATCTTATCAAGCTATTGCAAACGCACAAAATACAATCGGTAAATACGATTTGGCAATTACCAATCTTTTAAAAGCAATTGATATTTATACAGAACTAAAAAACAGAAAAGGGCTTATATTAACTTATAACACTTTGGCAAATGCCTATTTAGGGCTAAAAAGTAACGATAAAGCATATATTAATTACAACAACGCAAATTTATTAGCAAAGCAACAACCAATTAACAAACATATGGTGGCAGTTACCAGTATTGGTTTAGCAAATATTTTGTTGGAAAGAAAAGAATATCAAAAAGGAATTAGTTATTTTTTAGAAGCTGAGAAAGAGTTTTTAAACGAGAACCAAGAGTTGATGGCAGCTTATGCCAGAGGCATGATTGGCGAAGCGTATTTAAGAACTTCTAACTTAGCGGAAGCAGAAAAAAATATTTTAAAAGCAATTCTAATCTTCGAAAAAAATAACGATGAATATGCTTTAGGATTAAATTATTTTAACCTTGGGCATATTTATTACAAAAAAAATGAATTAGATAAAGCAATTGGTTATTTTAATACGGCTCTAAAGCTTGGCATTAAACGAAAAGCCTGGGATAACATTCAGGAAAATGCTTTAAAATTAAGCGAAGTATATGAAAAGAATAAAAATTTACATGAGGCCTTAACAACATATAAATTATTTTCGCAATACAAAGATTCGGTAATTAATAAGGACAGAAACAAAGCAATTGCAGAAGCTGAGTCTAAATTTGAATCCGAAAAAAAAGAACAGCAACTAAAATTAAAAAATGTTGAGTTAGAAACTTCACAATTAAAAGTTAATCAACGCAATAATTTAATATATGTATTTGTGGCTGTATTGGCTATATTTATAATACTACTGTTTTTAGTGTACAAACAATTTACGCAAAAAAAGAAGGCCAATTTTTTACTTACACATAAAAATACTGAAATTGAAAAACAAAAAACACTTATTGAGGAAAAAAATAAAAATATTACCGATAGCATCAATTACGCCAAGCATATTCAGCAAGCCATTATTCCATCCCAAAAAAAAGTAAAACAACATTTGCCAAACTCGTTTGTTATTTTTAAACCAAAAGATGTGGTAAGTGGCGATTTTTATCTAATAGAAGAAATAGACTCTGTTATTTACCTTGCTGTTGTTGATTGCACAGGCCACGGTGTGCCAGGTGCTATGCTTAGTGTATTTGCCGACTCAAGCATTAAAAATATTATTAATACTAATAATTATAAAATAAATCCTGCGGGTTTATTAACTGAATTATGCCTGCATTTTAAAAATAATTTAAAATCGTATAATACTTCATATACCATTAACGATGGTGTTGATATGAGTATTTGCTGTATTCATAAAAATAGTGCTAAACTATATTTTGCAGGTGCAAAAAATAATTTATTACAAGTTACGGCTCAAAATGAATTGATAGAATACGCTGCAAACCGCTACGGTATTAGTGGTAATAATTCCGAAACCCAATTAAATTATTCCAATCATGAAATAAATATTGAAAAAGGTACTAAATTTTATTTAAGTACCGATGGTTTTGCCGACCAGTTTGGCGGACCAAAAGGCAAAAAATTTAAACAAAAACAATTGAATGCAACGCTTATAAATTATTGTAATTTAGATTTTTACGAACAAGCCGATAACCTTATAAACGACTTTTATTTATGGAAAGGTAATTTAGAACAAATAGATGACGTTACGCTTATCGGTTTCGAATCGTAAAAAATTAACTATTTTATAATCAGTATTTTATAATTTTTTTAGTGGGCAAATTCGGAATCCAATTCCGAATTTGTCCAATTTTGTGTATCTTTGTTTTATGATAATTAGGCAAGCTACTTCGCGTTTAAAAAAGTTAGCAAAGCAATTTAAAATTGTTGCTGTAACCGGACCACGCCAAAGTGGTAAAACTACTTTAGTAAAAACAACCTTTCCCAAAAAACCTTATGTTTCCTTAGAAAATATTGATAACAGAGAACTAGCTCAAAAAGACCCTCGTGGCTTTTTAAACAATTATCCAAAAGGCGCTATTATTGATGAAGCACAGCGAGTACCCGATTTATTTTCGTACTTGCAAGAAATTGTTGATGTTAAAAATACATCGGGGCAGTTTATTTTAACAGGTAGCAATAATTTTTTATTACAAGAAAACATTAAACAAAGCCTTGCTGGCAGAGTTGCATATTTGCACTTATTACCGCTATCGTTACAAGAATTAAAAAATAGCGATTTACTATATATAGATTATAAAAAACACATCCTGCAAGGCTTTTACCCGGAAGTAATAAAAAAGAAAATTAACGCCGCTGATTGGTACGAAAATTATTTAAATACCTATATTGAAAAAGATGTGAGGCAGCTAAAAAATATTACAAATATTGCTACATTTTCTAAGTTTATTAGGTTGTGTGCCTCACGCTGTGGCAATGTGGTTAATATGTCGGAGTTAGCCAATGCCTGTGGGGTTGACCAAAAAACAATTAATTCGTGGATAAGCGTTTTACAAAGCAGTTATATTATATTTTTATTGCAACCACATTACAATAATTTAAATAAACGCATTATTAAAGCACCAAAATTATATTTTTACGATGTTGGCTTAGCTGCCTACTTGTGTGGTATTTTCGATAGCAATTCTTTAAACTACAGCTCGTTTAAAGGGCATTTGTTTGAAAATATGATGATAATTGAAAAAAAGAAACAAATTTTAAATATTAATACTAGAGAAGAATTGTACTTTTGGAGAGATAAAACAGGTCACGAGATTGATTTATTAATAGAGTATGGTAATACCTTATCATTAGTAGAATTTAAAAGCAGCGAAACTTTTAGTACGAGCGATTTTAATACGATTTACTTTTATAAAAATTTAAATACAAGTGTATTAAATTCGTATGTTTATTATGGAGGAAAACAAAATTTAAAAATTAATACAGCCACTTTTTTAAAATCGTGGCATAATTTATACAATTAACATAGTGGACAAATACGGAATCCAATTCCGTATTTGTCCATTTAAAAAAATGCTTAATACCGCAATCATATTAGCCGGAGGCTTTGGTACTCGCTTACAAAGCGTAGTTACGGATGTGCCAAAACCTATGGCGCCTATTAATAATTTACCATTTTTAAATTATCAATTCAATTATTTAAAACATTTTGGAATACAAAAAGTAATTCTATCGGTTGGCTATTTGTCTGAGAAAATTACCGAGTTCTATAAAAATAATTTTAATGGAATGGATATTGATTATTCGATTGAAGATGACCCAATGGGAACAGGTGGTGGCATTCGACTAGCGATGGAAAAATGTAAATCAAAGTCGGTTTTGGTATTAAACGGCGATTCGTTTTTTGATATAAATTTAAATTCTTTTTTTCATCAACACCATACTTATAAGTCTGATTGTTCGTTGTCGTTAAGAAGGGTTGAAAACGCGGCGAGGTATGGAACAATAAAATTAGGTAATTATGGAGTAATTAGTTCTTTTAAAGAAAAAGACGGGCAGGAAAAACAGGGCTTAATAAATGCAGGTGTATATATGCTTAATAAAAGTTTGTTTTTAGATAAAACACCTGCAAACCAAAATTTTTCGATAGAAAAAGATTTTTTTGAAAAAAAAATAAACGAATCAACTATTTATGGATTTGAATTTGACGGATACTTTATTGATATTGGCATCCCGGAAGATTATTTAAAAGCACAACATGACTTTAAAGACTTTAAATATTAATAAAACCTGGACTTTGTTTTTAGACCGTGACGGCGTTATTAATAAAAAATTAGATAACGACTATGTAAAACATTGGATGGAATTTGAATTTATTGACGGCACTTTAGAAGCTTTAAAAATTCTGAATTCTGTGTTTGGTAAAATTGTAGTAGTTACTAACCAACAAGGCATTGGCAAAGGTATTTATAGAGTTGAAGATTTAGAACTTATACATAAAAATATGGTTTATGAAATTACTTATTTTGGTGGTAGAATTGATAAAGTGTATTTTTCGCCACACTTAGCAAACGAAAATCATTCTACACGTAAGCCAAATACAGGAATGGGATTACAGGCAAAAACCGATTTTCCGGAAATCGATTTTACAAAAAGTATAATTGTTGGCGATAGCCTAAGCGATATGGAATTTGGAAGAAGTTTGGGACTAAAAACTGTTTTTATTTCTGATAAAAAAACAGATAATTCAACAATTGATTTTAACTTTAAATCTTTAATTGAATTTAGTAATACTTTATCTTGATAAAAATCTCTATAATAACTGTTACTTTCAATTCTGCCCGAACTATTGAACAAACACTTCAATCGGTCATCAATCAATCTTATAAAAACGTTGAGTATATAATAGTGGATGGTGGTTCTACCGATGCTACTTTATCTATAATAGAAAAATACAAAGCAAATATTTCGACTCTAATTTCAGAAAAAGATAATGGATTGTACGACGCTTTAAACAAAGGCATAGCGCTTGCAAGTGGAGATGTAATTGGCATTTTACATTCGGATGATTTTTATACACATACTAGCGTGCTGCAACTATACGTAGATATATTTACTAAAACTAACGCCGATGCCATTTACAGCGATTTGTATTATGTTGATAAATTAAATACTGATAAAATTAGTCGAAAATGGAAAAGCGGTCAATATAAACAAAACTCTTTTTTATACGGTTGGATGCCGCCTCACCCAACCTTTTTTGTAAAAGCAGAGTGTTATAAAAAATTTGGAAATTTTAACCTGCAATTTACAAGCGCTGCCGATTACGAATTAATGCTTCGCTTTATACATAAACAAAAAATTAGTTTAGGGTATTTACCCGAATACACCGTTAAAATGAGGGTAGGGGGTAAGAGCAACGCCTCGGTAAACAACCGTGTTAAGGCCAATTTAGAAGATAGAAAAGCTTGGACAATAAATAATTTAAAACCTTATTTTTTTACGTTGTATTTAAAACCCGTGCGTAAAATTGTTCAGTATTTTTAAATTTTTGCCACTAATTTGCAGATTACATTTTTAGAATAATAATTTTATTTTAATAAAATTCTGTGAAACTGTGGCAAACATAAATAAGTGAAAAATCATGTTAATTAATGCCTAATTTTTTTTACTTTTGACTATGCTTAAATTAAAATTAAAAACAGATACCTTACATAATTTGCACCTTAATTATCCCTCTCATAGAGAGGGTGCAGGGAGAGGTTATAAAAACCCAAATTATTTAAGATGTCTGTTTTTGTTTATATCAATATTTAGTATTAAAATTACTACTGCCCAACACCAGTATTACAAAACTGTTAGTGCCGATATTACATCACAATTTGCCGACACTACAAAACGAGTTACTTTTAAAACCCCTGATAGTACTAATACATATGCTCCAATTTTTAATTACGTACTAAAATTTTATCCAACAATATTACTTAAAAACATTAAAGTATATTTTAAACCGTCGCAAACTATTACAAGTGTAAAACCAACGTTTTTCTCAATTTTTAAAGCACCGCAACACCGAACGTATAAGTTATATTTTAGTACCTTAACCAATACAACATTAGACAGCGTTTTACTGAAAAATTTAAGTTACAATGCTAAAGTGGGTTTAATAGCACGCCAAATAAGCCATGTACAAGATTTAAGTACCACACATTTTTTTGGTTTTATTGCATGGTATTTTGTTCACACATCGCGCAAAGCAATTAATAAAGCGGAATACGATGCCGAATTAAAAACCTTAGAAGCCGGCTTAGGGTATCAATTACTAGGTTTAGCAAACGAAACAAATTTTAAATTAAGAATTGAAAAATGGAAAAGTCCGGTTGGCTATAGTGCTTATGTTAGAAAAAATGGTGGAAGATATATGCAACCCGAAACCATTCAAAATTTTATAAGCGATATGCCTATATATGTGTCTAATAAATACAAGTAGTAAATTTTTTAAATCTAGACATAAAAGTAATTTTTTTTAGAAATTATTTGCATTTATCAAAAATTTGTTTTAAATTCGTAATAGAGAAAGTTTATTTTATTTTATATTCTATTTCTATAATCTCCAACAAAAATACCACCCTAATTTTTAATGTTAAATTATTAAATAATTTGCACAATTATTTTGCAGTTATTTAATAATTTCATAACTTAGCGTATTATTAAATTACTAACAAACAAAAAACAAATAAATATGAAAAAACAACTACTATTTGGCTCAGCATTATTGGCAGCAATAACAGCCTACTCTCAAAATACGGTGAGTAAACCAAAACCGAGCGGCATTATAAACATGGCCGAAAAAATTTCTATGAAATTTAATGCAGTTGAACCACAGGGTAATGCAAAATTAAACATCCCTGCGTCAATTCAAGCTTCTACAGCTAAAGATGCTGCTGTTTCTAATGTTAATGCTACTAGCATAAGTTGGAAACAAATCGCAGGCTCAGCAAACATTTTTGGTATGCTTATTAGCCAAACTCGCCCTTTACAATATAATGATGATTTAAATGCCATATCATTTATTCACCGAAAAAGTGCTACATATGTAGGTAGTCCTGCTAATAATACAGGTGTTATTGTTGGCGAAATTTCTAGTAACTGGGGTTCAACATGGGATAGCACATGTTTGTATAGTGCCTCAGCGATTGTGGGTCGTTATCCACAAGGAGGTATTTATAACCCAGTAGGTAATACAAACATTGCAAATGCTTATGCTATAGCAACTGGTCCATCAACTGATGGCGCTAGTAACTGGATGGGTAATTTTTATGCAAGTAAACAATTAAATGCATTTAATTCTACAGCAAGTGCAGTTCCTAATGCTATGCAAGTAATATCTAATCAAGCAACATCATACTCAACAGCGCAATTTGGACCTCAATTATTTAGTTACGGGTTTTCATCAACTGATGATGGCATTGTTCATTCAGTTGCTCCAGTTTTTGCAACACAACAATCTAAGATAAGAGCCGCTAGGATAGTAAAAGGTACTTTTAATGCTGGTGTTTTTAACTGGCTATGCGATTCAGTATCACCTGTTACAGTTCCCGATTCTTCTAACGCCCCTAATTTATATCCTAGACCTATAATGGCTTGGAACGAAGCAGGTACTGTTGGTTATGTAGTTATATTAGGTGTATTAAATACGGCATGTTTATCTAATAGAGGTTACCAACCTATAGTATATAAAACCACCAACAGCGGTACATCGTGGGCATTAATTAACAGTATTGAATTTAATGGTACTGCGGCAAATGCAATTAAAAATCCTTTAGCTTCTGTAAGAACTAATACAAACTTAATAATTCCATTTTTTAAAGTTGATGAAGGTTTTGATTGTGTAGTTGATGCAAACAATAAATTGCACATAGTTAGTGCTATTATAGGTAGTGCTAAAGCTCATAGAGATAGTTTATTATACAGCTATTCATTTACCACTACAATTAACCCTAATGATGGATATTCATGGTCTCATACTCCAGGAGATAGACCTTATTTGTACGATTTTGTAGGCGATGGTTCTGGTTCATGGGGATACAGACTTATTGATTCCTTAGGTTCTGAAGGACCTGCTTCAAGAGCTTCAGATCCTGCAACAGCTGGTTTTGCTGAAAACCCTTGGCTTTTAAATGCTGCTGACAAAGTAGAAATTGACAGTCGTATTCAAATTGCTCGTACTCCCAACGGACAATATTTAACTTATACTTGGGCAGAATCAGATTCTAATTTTACTAATGGGCAAAAAAAATGGAATAATATACCAAACGTTAAAACACGTTGTTTAAATGTTACCACTGGTTTACTTTCTACTACTGAGCTTAATGTAACTAAATACTCTGTTGCCCAAGGTACTATTAATCCAAATGTGCAAAATCGTGCAACCTGTCATTTCATTTCTCCAACAACGGGTTCAGCTGCTGTAACAGGATCCACTGTTGATATAAAGACTCCTTTTACTGTATCTAACAGTAATCCATTAGATCCAGGATTTAATAATATTACATGGTTCTCTTCAAATACGTTATCATACAGCAATTTTACTATAAATAATTTAGTATCATTATCCAATGTTGGTGTTCCGGCACAATGTGGTACTACTGGAATTAAAATAGCTAATAACAGCATTTCTTCAAACATTAATATTTATCCTAATCCAACTAGTAACAATGCTATATTAGAAATTAATGCCGAAACAGCTTCAGCAGTTACAGTTTCTATTTACAATTTAGTAGGTGCTTTAGTTAAAACAGTTAATTTTAATGCTACTGTTGGGTCTAATAGTGTTAATTTAGATTTAACGAATTTAAATTCTGGCATTTATATTACTAATGTAAAAGTTGGTAACTCAGTTAGTACCAAAAAATTAATTATTGAGTAATTAGTTTCTTATAACTTTTTAAAAACCGTTTTGATTAATTTCAAAACGGTTTTTTTATTTAATCAAAAATAGTATTTTAGCATTAATTATAAAATTATGCCAAACACTACTTACTCCGCATTAGAATTTAAAAATACACCTGTTTTTGCAACACAAATGGACGAAAACGATGAATTAAAAATCTATCGTCAGCAATTTTATTTCCCTCAACATAATTACGAGGATGTAGTTTATTTTACAGGAAACTCGTTAGGACTTCAACCAAAAACAACAAAAAATTATATAGAACAAGAGTTAAACGACTGGGCTAAATTTGGCGTAGAAGGGCATTTTTTAGCAAAAAACCCTTGGTTATCCTACCACGAACTGTTAACTGAAAAGATGGCAAAAATAGTAGGTGCTTTACCAAGCGAAACAGTAGTAATGAACCAGCTAACAGTAAACTTACATTTATTAATGGTTAGTTTTTATCGCCCAACTAAACAACGTTATAAAATTTTGTGCGAGGCTAAAGCTTTTCCAAGCGATCAATACGCTTTGCAATCACAAATTAAATTTCATGGTTTTAATATTGAAGATACTCTAATTGAAATTGCCACAAGAGAAGGTGAATACACACTACAACATGATGATATTTATGCTGCAATTGAAAAACATAAAGATTCATTAGCATTAATACTAATTGGTGGCGTAAATTATTTTACCGGTCAGGTATTTGATATGAAAGCTATTACCGAAGCAGGACATAAAGCGGGCGCCATTGTAGGATTTGATTTAGCACATGCTGCAGGTAATTTAAATTTAGAATTGCATAATTGGAATGTAGATTTTGCAGCTTGGTGCGGTTATAAATATTTAAATAGCGGGCCGGGAAGTGTTGCCGGCGCATTTGTTCACGAAACACATCATAAAAATACTGAGCTACCATTATTTGCCGGATGGTGGGGACATGATAAAAAAACGCGATTTTTAATGGATAGTACATTTGTGCCCATTCAAACATCCGAACGTTGGCAATTAAGCAATGCTCCCGTTTTAAGTATGGCTGCATGCCGGGCTAGTTTAGATATTTTTGAAGAAGTAGGAATGCAAAAACTAAATAAAAAAAGTAATCAGTTAACAGCATACTTAGAGTTTATAATTGACGAAATAAATAAACAAAAAAATAATTGTTTACAAATAATTACACCCAAACATAACAGAGGGTGCCAAATTTCTATTGTTGCAAATGGTTACGGTAAATCACTTTACAGTAAGTTAATTGAACGTGGTGTAATAGCAGATTGGCGCGAACCTAATGTTATTCGTTGTGCGCCTGTCCCTCTTTATAACTCGTTTTTAGACGTTTATCGATTTGGTAGCCTTTTAAACGAAATACTTTAAGCTTAGTCTAAAATATTTAGTAGATTTGGATAGGTGAATAAAAATTTATGAGCTTAAACAGAAGGCTGTTATTTATATTTTATGTGTTTTTGTTTTTAAAACAACAATCGCAAAATTCACAAAATTCTATAATTGATAAAATTGATTCGCGTAGCTTAACCAATTCATTTATAAGTACTTTATTTCAAGACCAAAAAGGGTACCTATGGGTGGGAACCGTAGCTGGGCTGAACAAATACAATGGCTATGATTTTGAAAAATATCGCAGCTTTCAAAAAGATACTACTTCATTAAGTAACCCTGTTATTACCTGTTTACATCAATTAAGTATTGATAAAATTTTAGTTGGGACCAGAAAAGGTTTAAACATTTATAATTATCAAACAAATACTTTTAAACGGGTAAAAATTGATACAACTTTAAAAAATTTTAAACGACAAAATAACATTACATGTATTGCCAGTAATTTAAAAGGTGAAAAAATAATAGGAACGGCCGATGGTATTTATGTATTTAACGAGCAAAAAAATAATTTGCAAGAAATAAAAATTGGCAATTTACATTTGCTTGAAGGGTGGCTGGTGCAAAGTATGTGTTTTGATAGATTAGGGGTTTTGTGGGCCGGAGTAAAAAAAACAGCTAACAATATTGTTGTATCACGCGTATTTAAATGCGATTTAACTAAATTAAAAGTAGATGAAATAGCAGGGCTTAACGGGGGTACAAATGGATTTTTAGGCATTTCAGAAGATTATTTAGGTAATATTTGGCTGGGGGTAGATGATGGACTAGTATCTATAAGTACCAGTAGTTTAAAACAAAATAAATATGTTGCGCCTAATAAATTTTATTCAAGTATTTCATACACACATTCAAAAGATAATACCATTTGGCAATGCTATTGGAGTTTTGGCTTAACTTCATTTGATATTGATAAAAAAGAGTTTAGAATTTATCAAAACGACCCTGATAATGTAAAATCGTTAATGAGTAATAAATGTTGGGCTTTATGTAAAGATGAAAATGATATTTTATGGATAGGTTCAGATGTTGGTTTACAAAAATTAACCAGTAGAAAACCAAATTTACAAATTATAAAACGTAATTATCAAAGCCCTCTTAATTCGTTTTTTAATAACATTATAATTTCTGTTTTAGCTAGTAAAGAGCATAATAATTTACTTTATGTGGGAGTAGATGGCGAGGGGTTTTCACTTTATAATCAACTTAATAAAACCACCACAAACTTTGGACCAAAAGCCCAAAATAAAAATGAAGAACGTTTTGTAAATCAATTTATTGAAGACGATAGTGGAAACGTTTACATAGGTGGGCAAAATTTATTCCAAAAATTAACTATAAAAAAAAATGGAACTTATAATATAAAAAGCTTTTATAAATCGCAGGACCATTATATTGCAAATATTATAAAAAACCCCGTAAACCCTTATCAGTTGGTTATGGGAGGTATTGGCGAAATAATAATATTTGATGAGTTAACCGAAAAATTAAAATATATAAGCCAACCACTAGGCGTAAAAAACATATTTACTTCAAATTTTTGCGTTAATAATTATTTATACTTTACATACCCGGGCGGCCTAATTAAATTT
>JAYVGH010000080.1:0-70541 GCA_043772435.1 Bacteroidota bacterium | reverse complement strand
ATATGATTTCTTTGCTTAGTAAATTCTTCAATAAAACTTTTCTTTGGAATTAAAAAAGCACCAGCGAATGCATGACACAATTTTTCCATTTCTTTTTCTCCAGTTGCGTCATCAAATTTTAAAACAATATGCGCTAACTCATGTAGTGCAGTGAATCGTCTTCTGACAACATCAAAAGACTTATTTATAACGATAATAGGAATACCATTTACATGAGCAGACAAGCCATCAAAACTAACAGGAGCTTCAATCTCAAAAACTTTTATATGCTTATCTTCAAGCATCTCTATAATATTCACAATAGGATTTAAGCCTAATTCCCAAGCATTTCTTAGTTCAAGCGCATAATTTTCTATGTCTTCAACGTTTTTTACTTTATTCTTTTTCAAAGGCTGTACAAAATCACTTTTTAAATCAAGCAATTTTTCTAATTCAAAATAACGTTCTAAAAAATCAATAGTTTTTTCTTTAATTATTTCCTCTTCGGTTTTTGAAAGTTTTACTTTTTTTCTAAACTCTATTCCTTCCAGTTTAACTTTAGTTTCTCTGAAAAAATAATCAATAGTAACCCCTAAAATATTTGCTATTTTAATAAGAAGTTCACTATCGGGCTTCATTACATTTTGCTCATATTTATTTAAGGACTGTTTGGTTACTGCTTTATCTAACTTGTCAGATAATTGCTGTAGAGACATTCCCGCCATTTTTCGAGCAGAAACTAATCTTATTCCAAATTGATTTTCCATAATGTATTCCTTTTGTTGACAAACATACAAATAATTTATTTATTGTCAACATCATCCTTGAAGTAAATTTTCAAGATTGTAAGCAAATGCACGATGAAAAAAGAAACGGGAAATAGTTTAGACGTTTTAGACGATAATTTTAGACGTTTTTTAGACGTTTTTTAGACGAAATATTATTTTTCCTTATTTTATAAGGACGTGAAATAAATCAAAATATTGGCGGATAAAACCACCGTTTGGTATAAATTGATAGGCTAATAATGGGCATCTATAATGAACCTATTCCTCCAAAAAATTGCTTATCAGCACATTAACATGATTTTGCATTATAACACGAGGTGTGTTATAATGCAAACTAAAATTAAGATAGAGAAAGATAAGGATAATATAGAAAGTGTCATGAATTATCAATGCAAATTATTGATAATAAGGTGTTTATAAGGTTCTTGTTTTAAGATAGGATAAGATAGAGGATAAGACAGGGAAACTGTCATTAGAGAGTGAACATTTTAAAAATCATAACCTAAAAACTACAAAAACTTAACATGCTAAATCTTAGCCAAATCCTTAATAATTTCGTTCGATTCGGGCTTGATTTCTCCCACCACATTGGATAAGCCGCCTAAAAAGGCGGCTTTCCTTTTCATACCATCTTCCACTAACACCCTATTTTTTATGGGTTTTCCCCGAATTCTTACCGCTTTTTTTTGTATTTTTCAACTATAAAATCGGTGAAAACTGTATGAACCTTAAAGAAGCGCAAGCTAGAATAAAAATAAACAAATTGCTTGAAGAAGCGGGCTGGCATTTTTTTGGTAGTGCGAAAGGAAAAGCAACTATTAAATTAGAATCTTCCATTAAGACAAAGAAATAAAAAAAATAAAAAAGTAAATTAATCTTATGGCAATAGATACAGGCAACTTGAAAGTTAATACGTACCAAGCAATTATGATAGAAGCTGAACGCTTTGACCATAATGTAACATTACAATTTGGTCTGCTATCATACCAAAGTAAAGATGAAGCTGATTTTATAAAAAAGTCAAAGCAGTTAATAAAACAAATGCTAAATTATAACATGGCAGCTAATGACGACATGTTTTTTGGCGAGCCTCCTCAAAAAAAAGACTTTCATAATGCCCTAAATAAAATTTTAGAAAACATCTCATCAATCGAAAATGGCTACTAAAAAAGTATGGGTTCTTACACCTCAAAAAAAAGTGATGACGGAAGCTGATAAAACACAGCTAACCGCTCTATTTGAGCCTTTAATAAACGATTATAAAAAAAAGTTTATTGAAGTGAAACCAAATAAAAAGGAAAATTACTTAGTGAATTTTTACAGTAAATTTTATCGAAGTTTTTTTTATTTGTGTGCCGAGTATAAAGCTGAACATGAAAACAGAACGTTAGATGGCTTTGAAGAAAAATTCGCTCGCTTGGAATTTGTTGACATCAATACATACAACCTTGCATATTATAGACATACAGGGCAATGGTGGACGGTTGAAAGTAATGTTACACCAGAGTTTTGTTTAAAGTACATAACCAATAATGCTTTATTTTTTAGATAATCAAAACAATCAACATACAATTAAATCAATTTGAACAACATATAAGCGAAGCTATTTTAAAACGAGGCTTAAGCTAATATAAAAATGGTGCAGTGCAAAGTGCAGATGAAGTAAGTAAAGGTAATTATTTTGCGATTGTTGAAGGTTCGGAAGTATATGAATTGGAGTCAAAAATTGAAAATAATCACATAAAAAATATAGATTGCAATTGCCCATATGATGATGGTATTTGCAAACATGCCGTAGCCGTTTTGTTTGCAGTACAAGCCGAAGAGTTACAACTGCATGACGAACAAAATTCCGCAAATAGTAAAAGTAAAAAAAACAGTAAAAGTAAAAACCCCTAAAGAGAAACTACATCTTTTACTTGATAAACTCGAAAAAGAAGAACTGGCAAGCTCTATACTATAAGCAGTTTCATAAGATAAATCATTATTGTATCACTTGCTAAGCAAATACAGCTACCTGAACCAAGAACAAACGCAGGAATTTTACACTACCCAAGTTACCAATATTATAAAAATTGCGGCAGATAGAAATGGTTATTTTGATTATTACGGAACTCGTAAGCTAAATAAACCTATGGATGAACTGCTTAATACTGCAAAAATCGAGAGTAATAAACCAAATAAACAAACCGCTATTTTTATTTGTCTAGCAACTATTATCTTAATTTCTAAAATATTAAATGAAGTAGACGATTCTAATGAATATGTGTTTGGATTTATAAAAGAGGCTTTTAAAATATTAGAAACAATTGCCGGAAGCGAAAATTTAGAATATAGAAACGAATTATTTACTATTAGTATTCGAAAATTAAGCGCTGATAAAAGCAATAATTTTGATTTATATAAACATTTAATAACACTTGCAGCAACAGCAATTACTACAAAAGAACAAGTAGCGCAATTAAAACCCTATTTACTTTCAACAGATAATAGTAAATATGATAATGAATTTTTTGCAAAAACAAAACTTGATTTAATTGAGAATTTTGAAGGTAAAAATAAAGCCAATAAGTTTTTATTAAATAATTTACAGCACTCTTTGTTCAGGGAAACAGCCATAAATAATACTATTGAAGCAAACAATTATATAAACGCTAAAAAATATGCACAAGAAGGAAAAGTAATATAACACATATTACTTTTATGCACATAATACTAAAAGCGATAAATATAATGGAGGAGGTAAATACAACTTTATTGTAAAAACTTATGATGCGTTTAAAATAAAAAATGTAGATAAAGATTATCAATTAAAAGATGATGGTACTTTTAAATCTTTTAAAAAATAGATGTCTGCTAAAGGCAGTAATATACTTTAAGTTTAACAGCCAAGGAGAATTAGTATATGAGACTAATAATATTAATAGTTTTTATGGTTTGCTAATTTCCATAACCAAATAGCCATTTTATCGTTTAAAGAAGGTGTTTGTATAATGATTAGGTTAAGGGCGGTTTTACTCATCCGCCAATCAATACGTAGTGTTCCGATGGTACTATCAAATACATATATTCGTTTAAAATGATGATTACTATTAATGCCAGCTAAGAAGCAAACTTTTATAGATTTCTGTAATGCCTCTACGGAATTTTCTTCTGAAATATTTCCTAAAAAGGCTATATGATGGAGAGAATAGATAAGCATTGAGTCGAAATAGTTCTCTTCAATTTTGTTAGAATGAAAATCTTGTTTTGTTGTAAGATATTTGGAGATAATCTTTATTGCCATGTTCTTAAAATTAAAGTGTTAATTTAAGTTGTTCAAATAATTCCTTTTGCTTGTCAGTTAATTTATCAGGAATTTTAACTTCTAATTGAATGTATAAATCACCAAACATTTTTGATTTATCATACACCGGCATGCCTTTACCCTTTAGGCGAACTGTTTTGCCACTTTGAGTTCCTTCGTTAATTTTTATTTTTATCTGTCCGGTTAAAGTGGTTGCAATTATTTCTCCACCTAAAACGGCTGTGTATAAATCAATACTTTGCATATTATATAAATCATCGCCTTTTCTAATAAATTGTGGATTTGTGATAACCTTAATCCGGACAAATAAATCGCCTCGGTTCGCCTCGGTGCTGCCTTTAGCTCCTTTAGATTTTACTCTTAATAATTGATCGGTGTATGCGCCTGGTTTAGTTGTAACACGCAGTTTTTCATTTTCAAGTTGAATGATTCTGCTAGTGCCTTGGTAGGCTTCTTGTAAAGTAATATCCATTTCGGTTTCATAATCGCCACCTTTAAAATTGGAATTTGCATTTGTGTTATGCGTTTTGGCACCAAAAAATTGATCAAAGAAGTCAGAAAAATCTTCTTGCCCGTTACCTCCAAACCCTTTATTAGTATTGTTTTGATACTGATTTTGGCGATATGAGTTTCCGGAGAAAGGGTTGCCTTCGTTTTGGTTCCCTGCCTGTTCGTACTGTTGCCAATTCTGCCCTAACTCATCGTACTTTTTTCTTTTTTCAACATTGCTTAATACCTCGTTTGCTTGGTTAATTTCTTTAAATTTTTCTTCTGCAACTTTATTATCAGGATTTTTATCGGGGTGGTATTTTACTGCTAAAACTCTGAATGCTTTTTTTATTTCATCTGGGGTAGCTTTTTTGTCAATTCCAAGAGTCTTATAATAGTCTTTATATTCCATCGCATAAATTAAATAGAATTTGTTTTTTCTTTTTTATGCGATAAAGCGTATCCCGCCATTAATTCATTTAAAGAATTGTAATAATCCATTAAGTTTATTGTGTTTATTTCATTACCAACTTTATAAGATATTTTAACCGGCATTTCCGAAATGTATTTAGATAACTCCGGAAAATTTTTGTGTATTGCGTTAGTTATACGTAAAATATCTAAATTTATTTGTTGATCGTTTTCCAAACTATTAATGTTTTTTAAATAAATAAAGCACTAATTTATTTTGCAGTGCTTTAATAATAATTCTGTATGATTCGTGTTTTAATTTGAAATATATATTTTATTAACTTTCTTATTTTCACGAATTTTTTTCTTTTCCCGATATTGCTCTATTTTAATCTCGCCTCTCACAAAACACTTTTTTAAAATATCACGTGGTAAGTCTTTTTTCATTCGTTGCACGGTAACGATGTGGAACATTGCAAATATCTAAAAAAGTAGTACAACCCATATAAACCCTCATGTTAAATGAATTTCCCAAAAGAGATAATCATAATATTGATTATTTTTTAAATAAATTTTACTTTTAATTATTTCACGTTATTAACGGATAAATCTTTAAAAGCTTGCCCCAGAGCGTCCATATCGTGGTTAAATTCTGTTTTAAAGTTTTCCCAATTTTCTTTACCGCTAGCTTTATAGTCTGCCATTTTTTTCTTCATGTCGTTATTTTTTTTATCTAATTCTGCTACTTTTTTCTTATAATCAGCATTAGCATCTTTTTTCTTAGCTTCTATTCGTGCATTAAACTCAATAATATTTTTTTCGTTAGCAGCAATTTTATCGGCAGTTTGTAATCGATACGCTTCAACATCATTAAGATATTCTTCGTTTGCCTTTTCTAAATTTTGGTTCGCTTCTGTAACTTCTTCTTCGGCTTTTTCTACTTTTTCTGCCGGAGATTTACAACTAACCAAAAAAGCAAGTGTAGTAATTGAAATGAATGCGATAATTAAGTTTGGTATTTTCATAATAAGATTAAAATCGCTACCTGCGAACCAAGGTGTAATTGAATTATTACATTACAAAGGTGACTATTCTTAAAAATAATGTGTTACATAACTTTATATATTAGTTACACTATTCATAGTATTGTCTATGTAAAAGCTTATTAACTAAAGGATAAAATTATATTCTTTGTGATCGCTTCCGCCATTTAACAATTTCGTACCATATAACAGATAAAAACCCTACCACAATAGAAAGAGATACTTGAAATAGACTTAAAGATTGAAATTGAAAAAAAGCTGTAAATGGCTTTACATAAATCATTAAGCCCACAATGGCAATGGTTGCCGCTATTATTAGTGATACTAAATTGTTTTTATATTTTAATGTTGTAATAATAGAAAAATAAAATGAGCGGTTTACCAATGTTAGGATAATGTTAGCGGTTATTAAAACTGTAAATGCCATTGTACGGATTAGTGATTCTTTAAACCCTGCTTGTATTCCAAATTGATATATTAATAATACTCCTACAGTAATAACTAAACCTTGAATGATACTAGTTGTTAATTCTTTCCAACTAAAAAAGGTATTAGTAAACGATCGTGGTAAATCCAACATGGCACTTTTTTCAATCGGTTCATTTTCATAAATAATTGAACAGGTAGGTCCCATTATTAATTCTAAAAAAATCACGTGAATAGGTGAAAAAATATTGGGGTACAACCACCCTAAAGACAAAGGAATAAAAACAGTGAGTATTATAGGAATATGTATAGAAATAATATACTGGATTGCTTTTTTTAAATTGGCATATATCTTTCTACCCATCTCCACAGCAATTACCATTTTTGAAAGATCGTCATCTACTAAAATAAGCGAGGCTGCTTGCTTGGCAATTTCCGTTCCTTTTTTACCCATTGCAATGCCTATGTGCGCTGCTTTTAACGCAGGACCATCGTTTACACCATCGCCTGTCATCGCAACAATTTCGTTTTTTGCTTTTAAGGCATTTATAATTTTTAGTTTAGCATCAGGAAACATGCGCGTAAATATTTGTATATCTAATACCTTTGTTTGTAATTCTGTTTCAGATAATTTCATTAACTCATCACCTGTAATACTTTTTTCATAACCTTTAAATCCTATTTGTTTGGCAATAGCAGTTGTGGTTGCCGCATTATCACCCGTTATTATTTTAACTGCGATACCTGCATCATAAAAACTTTTAAGAACTGATTGAATATTATTTTTTGGTGGATCATAAAAAGCGACTATACCTTTAAATTTAAACTTAAATTGTTGTTGCTCTTTTGGAAAACTATTGCCACTATAAGTAGTCGTCCCGACTCCCAAAACCCTATAACCTTGATCTGCTAATATTTTAATTGCGGAATTTATATTTTGTTTTTCTATTTCAGTTACGTCCGAAACGATTATTAGAGCTTCCGGAGCGCCTTTTGCAGCGATGACTCGGTTACTTTCACTATCCTCAAAAACATGCGTCATCATTGGTGGTTTACCACTTAATGGGTATTCGTGAACCATTTTGTAATCTGCCCGTTCATCTATCGCACTATTTTTTTTATATTCATCGTGTAAGGCAATTTCCATTGGGTCAAACGGAATAGGTTCACTAGACCACATAGATAATGTAATCAACTCCATTTCATCAACACCAAAATTATTTTGCGGACTAGAAATTTTATTCGTTGACAATACAAATAATTTTGCCAAACTCATTTTATTTTCGGTAAGCGTTCCTGTTTTATCTGTACAAATAATAGTAGCACTGCCAAGTGTTTCAACTGTTTTCGTTTGCTTTACTATGATACCAAGTTTCATTAATCGCCATGCACCTAGTGCCATAAAAGTTGTAAAAGCAACCGGTATTTCTTCAGGTAAAATACTCATTGCTAAGGTCAGAGCCTTTAGTAAACTATCTAAAATGTTATATGTTTTAAAATAATTTATTGCCCAAACAATAACAAATATAATACCGCCAACAATCACCATCTTTTTTACAAAATTATTTATCTGTAATTCTAAAGGTGTTTTTTCTTCTTTTATATCTTCAAGGCTTTTTCCAATTATCCCTAGTTTTGTTTGGTTGCCAATGGCAGTAATGGTTGCGATTGCTAAACCACCTGATACGGTTGTTCCCTGATAAATAACATTATCTTCATGTGTTTTATCTTTATAAACAGCTAACGATTCTCCCGTAAGTATAGATTCATTCACCGAAAAATCATTAGAATGAATGATAATTCCATCAGCCGAAATGGAAGTTCCTTCCTCTACTATCATGCTATCTCCAATAACCAACTCTTCTCTTTTTATTTCAACGACTTCGTCATTTCTAATAACTTTACAACTTGGCTGTGTAAAGTTTTTTAATTTTTCTAAAGCGTTACGGCTTCTCGCATTTTGATAAAATGAGATTGCCGCAACTAAAACTATTGCAAATGCTAAAAAAATACCATCTCCGGTTTTACCACTTAAAAAATATACAATGGAAGCAATCAATAGTAAAATAATCATTGGCTCTTTTGCAAGATTTTTTACAGCATGTAAAAAAATATTTTCTTTTTTATAAGTTAATTTATTTTCTCCATACTTTTCTCTTGCATCTGCAACTTGCTCATTTGTTAACCCGCTTATTTTAAAATTATTTGTAATCATAAACAATTTATCGCTTCCAAATTTTTTTATATGTATGCCCAAATATTAGCGGTAACAAACTTGCAATACCACAAACTAAAAACACAGTAAAAGATAGCTTTACTAAGCCCAGTACCAAACGCATTTGTGGCACAGCATAAATTAAAACCATTAAAGCAATGCAAATAATGAGCGCCCACCAAATAAATTTATTTTTTGTAATATCATTTATAATTATGCCAGAGCTTACGGACGACATATTAAAAACATGAAATAATTGAGCAAATGCTAATGTTACAAAAGCTACATTATTTGCTATTTTATCATCGGGAGAAATATATTTTTTGCAATAAACTACCGCTAGAAAAACAGATAAAGTCATCATAAAAGAATATACCGAAATATCAATCCAATTTTTGTTAGAAATAATTGCATCCTTTGGATTTTTTGGCGGCTCATTCATAACGGTATCATCACCTTTACCCAGGCCAAGTGCAAGTGCGGGAAATACATCTGTTACCATATTTAAAAATAATATTTGCAAGGGCAACAAAACGGCGGTATCTGTAAAAAAACTTAGTGCTGTAACAATAAAAATCTCGCTTAAATTACAGGACACAAGATAAATTACAAATTTTTGTATGTTCAAAAAAATAAATCTTCCCTGCGAAACAGCTTTTACAATGGACTTAAACGAATCATCTTTTAATATAATGCTAGCCGTTTCTTTAGCTACTTGTGTGCCTCTAAGCCCCATTGCAATTCCAACATCGGCTTTTTTAAGCGCCGGCGCGTCATTAACGCCATCTCCAGTCATTGCTACAATATTACCTTGGTTCTGATAAATTTCCGCGATATCTAGTTTTTGTTTTGGTGTAGTTCGTGCAAAAACAGATGTAGAAAGTATCTTACGCTTCCATTCATCAGTAATTGTTTTTATAGTCGATAAATCTTTGCCCGTAATTACATTTTGTTCACCATCATCAATCAGACCTATTTTTTTTGCAATGTTTAGCGCCGTTTGGGGATGATCGCCCGTTATCATAACCACTTTTATTCCCGCTTTTTTACAAGAAATAATGGATGGTTTTATGTCAAGGCGCGGTGGGTCTAAAAAACCAATTGTTCCTACATAAATTAATTCTTTTAAAAAATCATCTTTAGTTATCTCCGCATCATTTTTGTAAGCAAAGGCTAACACACGTAAACCTTTTGCTGCAATTTTATCTGCTTGCAATAAAATAGTATTTCTTTCTTCATCCTCTAAATTTTTTATAATAGAACCATATTGTATTTTATTACATTTTTTTAAAAGATGTTCTAAAGAGCCTTTTGCGGCTACAAAATTATTACCAGAGCTGTTATGCAACGTGCCCATAATTTTAGTTTCAGAATTAAAAGCCTCTTCTGCAATTCGTTTATATTGTTCTTTAAAATTTTCTTTAGATAATTCAGGCGAAGTGCTAGCCAGATGCAATAGCGCAATTTCAATTGGATCGCCTAAATTTTTTGTAGATGTATTTAATGATGATTCTATAGTTGCATTGTTGCAAAGCAACCCAATTAGTATTATTTTTTCAAAATTCTCTTTACTTTTTTCAATTTTATTTTCTCTAAAAATAAGTTCATTATTAACAATTGTTACTTCGATTTTTTCTTCAGGAAAGTTAACAACATTTACAAAAATTTTATTTTCGGTAAGGGTTCCTGTTTTATCCGTTAAAATTACATTTGTACTTCCTAAAGTTTCAACTGAAGATAATTTTTTGACGATTACATGATGCTTTGCCATAATAATTACGCCATAAGCCAATGCCACAGTAGCCACAATGGGCAGCCCTTCGGGAAATGCCGCAATTGACAGCGCAATAGAAGTTTTAATAATTACAATCCATTTCTTACCTTGAATAATTCCTGTGATAGCAAAAATTAATGTGACTGACAACGTAAGCCATATAAGATTTTTACTTAATTTTTTTAATTTTTTATCTAAAGGTGTTATCGTTTCTTTAGAACTTTCAACTAGTGAAGTTATTGTGCCTAATTGGGTATGCGCGGAAATAGCTGTAATTACTGCTTTTGCATTACCATTGATAACATGTGTACCTTTAAAAACCATATTGTGCTGGTCGGCCATTACAGTTTCTTTAGGAAGTTTTCCTGAAATTTTTGTAGCTGGTAACGATTCGCCTGTGAGTGAAGACTCATCTAGTTGCAACTGATTTAATTCTATTATATAACCATCTCCAGGTACTATATCTCCGGCTTCAAGCACAACGATGTCTCCAATAGTGATATTTTCTGAGTTTATCTCTTGTGTTTTTCCATCTCTTATTATTTTTGAATGAATTACATCCATTGCCTTTAATGCATTCATAGAATTGCGGGCTTGCAATTCCATTAAAAAACCAATTATCGCATTTATTATAATAACTACCGCTATGGCAACGGCTTCAACATAATCTTTAAAATAAACAGAAACTGCTATCCCAAACAATAACAAATACACAATAGGATTTGTAAACTGTTGCAAAAACATTAACAAAATACTTTTTTGTTTTTGAGCCTTGTAACTATTTAAACCAAACTCTTTATTGCGCTTTACCGCCTCCAAGTTTGTAATACCAGACTCAGCGTTAGTTTGAAAAGATTCTAAAAGTTCTTCGATTGAAAAAGAATGTACATCGTTAAAAGGATAATTAATTTGCATTATAGATAAATATTTTTAAAATTTTTATTCTTGTTTTTTTCCTAATTGTTCTACCGCACTTATCCACCGTTTTCTTATTTTATCATCTGATGATTTTACTGGACCATAAGAGTTAATTTTTACAGGTGATATCCCACTAAATTTTAAAATTCCAATTTTCATAGAGTTGTGTCCTGGTCTTCTATTCATCAACCAATAATACCATTTAGGGGTGTCGGTTGTTACAATTAGTTGCGCTGTTTTTCCTTTTAATAGTTTATCCCAAAATGGCCCTTTTTCGTGATATTTAAAAGCAAAATTTGGAAGAAACACTCTATCTATAAATCCTTTTAATAAAGCGGGATAGGTGCTCCACCAATTAGGATATACAAATACTAAATGATTCGCTTCTAATATATCTTTTTGAACTTGTATTAAATCAGGTTCCAAGTCAGATATTTTTCTATACCCGTAGGTTAAAATAGGATTAAATTTTAAATCAATTAAATTGATGAGTTTACATTTTGCAGTCACGCTATCAGCACCTTTTTTGTAGCTTTCGGCTAATGCAAAACAAAAACTTTCTTTATCAGGGTGTCCGTTTATGATTAATATATTTTTCATTTTTAATTATATATGTTTTAAAATAAACTATAAATGGTATAGCTAAGTAATACAAGCGTCATAAATATGCCTAGGACACTTATTATAGGAATATTTTTTATGTTAAAAGGAATTAAAAAAGGACGTGTGATTTCTTTTTCACGAATACGCAAAGAAATAACAGAAAGGTTTACAATAATAAAAGTTATAAAAATAAAAATTGTTGCAATACGAGCTATTGTTTCTATTTTACCTATTAGGGCAAAGGCACACATAATTATTAAAATTAAAGTAAGAGCAGCTACTGGCGTTTTACGTTTTGAAGAAACAAATGAAAATCGATTAAAAATTTTTGTTTCATTAGCCATGGTTAATAAAACGCGGGAGCTACCCAACATATTTGAAAGTATTGTATTAGAGGTTGCGAATAACGCGATTGTAGAAATTATAATGATACCTGTTTTGCCATATTTTTTTCCAATAATATCTGCCATTGGGCTTTCTGAGTTTCCCAACTCTTGGTAAGGTATTACACTTACCGCACAAATAGCTACCAAACTATAAATAATAAATACAATAATGCTGGAAATAAATAAGGCACGCGGAATATTTTTTTCGGGATTTTTAGTTTCCTCAGCTAACTTAACAATGTCTTCAAAACCTATGTAAGCGAAAAAGGCAAGAGCAGACGCCGCCATAATTCCATTAAAGCCTGTTGGTGGTAGGTTTGTATAATTAATATTACCAATAGATGAAAAAGCAGAATAAATAACAAAAAATAATCCGATCGCTTCAATAATTGTTAGAATAATATTAATAATGGATGATTGTCTTATACCAGAAACATTTACCAAAAAAATTAGCACTATTATTCCTAACGAGCCAATTAGTACATTAACATTTAGTAGGGTAGAAAAATAACCAGCAAAACCAACAGCTACAGTAGCACCACTAATAATACCGTTTAGTGAAATAATTGAACCTAAAAAGATGCCTGTGTTTTTGCCAAAGGCTTTTTTAGCATATATGTATTCGCCTCCGGCTTTAGGGAAGGCAGCGCTTAACTCCGCGTAAGAAAATGCCGTACACATTGCGCAAATAGCGGCGAGTAAAAATGATAACCAAATAAAATTACCAGACAAGCCTGCTACTTTACCAATAAGCGTGTAAATTCCGGCTCCTAATATTGAACCTACTCCAAAAAAAACACATTCAGCAAGCCCTAATGTTCTTTTTAATTCGGCCATAATAATGTTGAGTTGAAAATATCATTAAAAATTATAAAATAAAAACTGTTTAGTAATAATCAATAAAACTAACGGTAACAAGCTCGCGTACCATTTCGATGGTTATAGAAGAAAGTTGGAAAATCCCTATATACTCGATAGCCGTTGTGCCAACTTGACAAGTTTTAAAATTACACTAAACAGTATTTTATTAAAATTATTTCGAACAAACTGATCGTAGTAAAGTTTTTAAAAATTATTTAGTACAAATGTCCGCTTAAATATTGTCAGTCTTGTTGTATAATTATATAAATAAGTTATAGTATTCACGTCTAAAAATTAACCTTCTATTTTTACTTTTACAATTTCATTTGCTTTTTTTAGTGTTAATAAAGATTTATTCTTAGCAATAAATTGTTTAAATAAAATTGGCGACTTTCCCGTAATTTTTTCTACCCAATTGGTTATTACAGGTTCTTTTTGAAATTGAGGTAAATAATGTAACATCATCATTACAAATATTAAAGGCGTTGGCATTTTTTCTCTTTTTTTTGTGAGATAAAAACTAAATAAGTTAGGCGATTTATAATTTATATGAGTTTGTAAAATCTCGGACAGTTGCCGGGCCATATCATAAAAAGTTAATTTTTCACTTCCTGTTAATTCATACGATTTGTTTACATGTTGTTCTGTTTCAATTAATATTTTTGCTGCCACAGCTCCAATATCTCCCACATCAATTATTGTGAAACCTGCGTTGCCTGCTGGAAGATATATTATGTTTTTATTTATTATATCACTTTGTAAAGTAGTGGTAAAGTTTTGCATAAAATAAGCTGGGCGCAAAAATGTGTATGAAATCCTACTGTAAATTATTAATTTTTCAATTTTATAGTGAGGAATTATTTTACTTTTTTCAACTCCTTGAACTGATAGAAAAACAATGTGCTTAACCCCCACATCCTTTGCTTCGGCTATAAGTGGTTTAAAATATTTATTTACATCCGATATGTTTGGTGGGCGTAATAAAAAAAGTATATCGCAATTTTGTAAGGCCAATTTATAGGTATTTTCATCTGTAAAATCAAACATTACAAAATTAACTTTATAGTCAATTAACTTTTGGTGTTCAATCTCCAAATCACGCACTCCAACATAAATATTAAAAGAGTGATTTATTTTTTGCAGTTCTTTTACAACTTCAATTCCAACATTTCCGGTGGCACCCGTAATTAAAATATTTTTCATTTAAATTAGTTTATTGTTTTGTCCAATATAAAGTTCTTCGAAACACTCCTTTTTTAGCAATTATTTTAAGTTTTGTTGAGTAAAGGATTAATTCACAATTAGCAACTAAATCTGCTTTTGGATTTAAAACAACGGCTGTCCATTTACCATTGTAAAATTTTACATTTTTCAACACAACCGCCTTTTCTATTTCTGTTTTCCCAATAAATCCATCATCAACTTTGGTAACAATTATAATAGCTCCCTTTGGGGCCTTCCATTTTCCACTAAAATCATCAGTTATTTTTTGTGCAAAAACTACCTTGTTAAAAAATAAAATTGCTAATAAAATAAATATGTATTTCATGTAAAATTTATTTTTTAGGAATTGAATCCTGGTAAATAAGTAAGTATAAATACGTTTGGACTTAATGTACATTTTATAAATAAGTTTCGTAACGTCATAAAGATATTAGCATACAACTGCCTGAACATTACAAAATTTCATAAATCAATTACACTATTCACGCCATAATATTTTACAAATCCCGAAACCTGCGAATTGTGTAACAACGTCGTAAAATTGTATAACACTAATTCGTTTAAACACTACCACATTTACATAACAAATTACAAACCTTTTAAAACTATAAATTATGGAAACGACGAACGCAAATCACACCGAACAAAGCAATTCAAAAACTGCTGAAAAAATGATGAATGATACAAGCAAAGGTATAATGGATATGTATACGAAAAACATAAACCTTATTACTAATTTTTATTCTAACTTGTTTAATTCGTTTTCAAACGGAAATAAAGGATTTAATAATAATTATGGATCATCAACCAATTTTATGAATAATGATTTTGCTAAATTATTTTCAAATCCTTACAATGGAATGGGAAATAATTTCTCTCCTCAAGCCTTACCAACATTTAATAATGTATATCAACAAATGATAGATTATAATACCAATTTATTTTCGATGTTGAGTAAAGGGATGAACACCAATACTGATTGGAATGGAATAGGTAAAAAAGAAGAAGAAATTATTGAAAATAGATTAGAGGCTACCAAAAATATGCGTCATTCAATACTTGAATCTTACAACAAGCAATTAGATAGTGTTAATGAAAATAATAAAAAAATGATGCAAGAAACTACCGACCAATTTAATTTATTGATGAAACAAAATCAGAAGTTATGGGCGGATATTTTTTCAATGAATCAAACTCCTGTTAAGACTGAAGAAAAAATCATAAGTAATCCAGTTGTTAAAGATCCGATTATTAACGAAGTTAAAAAGCGTTCTAATTTTCCTTTAGCTGACCACAAACTTTAATGTCTGATAAAAAAATTACATTAGAAACCATGGAAAACCATTCTCCAAAAAATCCTAATAATTATTTTAGCCGATTATCTATAAGCTTAGATAAACAGCAAAATGAGAATTGGATGAAGGACTGGATGGAACAGGCAGATAATTTTAAAAATAATCCCGAAGCGTTAAAACTTATAGGTAATGATGTGGAAGGTTTTCTCGAATACGCTGACCAAGTAGAAGGTAAAATATGTATGATATATTGAAATAGATGAAAAATAAATCCATTGAAGTTACTCTTTTAAATGAAGGTATTTTACATATTCACCTAAAAGCGAAAAGCGAAATTACATTAAATGATTCGGCATTGGCTGTAGAGGAAATGGGTAAGATTAGTCAGAGTAAAAAGTTGCCTGTGTTTATTGATGCGAGTGAATTTTGTACCGTAGATAAAAAAGCAAGAATATTTTCAGCTAGTGAAGAAAGTAATATTTATACCTTGGTCGATGCTATTGCTTGTAGCAATTTTGGGCAAAAATTAATTGCTAACTTTTATTTAAATCAAAATAACCTAAGTGTACCAACAAAAATTTTTTCCGAAAAGGAAGAAGCTATTGACTGGTTAAAAACATTTTTAAAATAATAGTATAATTTAATTAATTGATTTGCATTTCAAGTATTTCAATATAAACATAAAAAATGCAGGGCACACAATCATTTAATTTTGGGAGTTTATATACAAATTTGGTAAAAATGTACCAAAATGTAACGACTAATTACCTTAAAAATTTTTCAGGGTATCACAACGATAATAGGGACATAACTACTACCTATTTAGAGTTTTTTAATAAATTAGTAATAAATCCTTCTGAAATTGCAAAAGTTTCAAGTTTCTATCTTAATTACTTACAACAGCAACAAATTCTACTTAAAAATTTGATTTTAGATTCTAAAAATCAAGACCTATCTGAGTTAGATTCTCCAAAAGTTGACAAACGCTTTTCAGATGCTGAATGGAGCAAACATCCTTACTTTAATTTTTTAAAACAAAATTATTTATTGCTTGAAAAACTTGCATTGCAAATTATCAATAAAGTTGAAGTAGATGATAAAACAAGAAAAAAATTAGATTTTTATTCGGAACAATATATGTCTGCTTTCTCACCTTCTAATTTTTTATTCACGAATCCTGAAGTTATAAAATTGGCTTTGGAAACAAATGGAAAAAGCCTTTGGGATGGCTTTAATAATTTGGTGCAAGATCTGGAAAAAGGGAAAATTTCTCAAACGGATGAATCAGCTTTTGTGGTAGGAGAAAATTTAGCAATAACCTCCGGTAGTGTAGTATTTGAAAATGAGTTGATACAATTAATTCAATATACGCCTTTTACAAAAAAAGTTTTTGATACACCGCTGCTAATTGTTCCGCCTTGGATAAACAAATATTATGTATTAGATCTACAACCTAAAAATTCGTTTGTAAACTACTTAGTTGAAAAAGGCATTACTGTTTTTATGATTTCGTGGCGCAATCCAAAACCAACTACAGGTAATTTTACCTTTGATGATTATGTGGCAAAAGGCGTGTTAAAGGCTATTGAAACTTCTGTAATTATTTCAGGAGTTAAAAAAATAAACACCTTAGGTTATTGTTTGGGAGGCACATTGCTAAGCATTGTTTCTTCTATCCTTTCAACAAATCAAAAGGAAAACCCAATTGCTTCAGCTACATTTTTAGCGAGTATGATCGACTTTACCGACATTGGACCAATGGGCGATATTATCGACCGGGCATTAATATCTAAATTGGAGCGTGGTGAACTCATGCACGAAGGATTTTTAAATGGCGCGGATATGGAAACCGCATTTAATTTAATACGTCCAAATGATTTAATTTGGAACTACGTGGTAAACAATTATTTAAAAGGTATAAAACCAACGGCTTTTGATGTGATGTATTGGACAAATGATAATGCAAATCTTCCGGCGAACATGTATGTTTACTACATGCGGAATATGATTTTAGAAAATAAACTCAGCACGAAAAATGCGTTAACAATAAATAATACATCCATTGATATTGGTAAAATAAAATTTCCAGTTTTTGTAATCGGGTTAAAAGACGATACAATTTCGCCGGCTATTACCGCATTTACAACCACCGAATTGGTATCCGGCACTGTCGAATTTATTTTAGGAGATTCGGGTCACGTAATGGGCGCAATCAATCATCCTTCGAAAAATAAATATGGCTATTGGCTCAATGGCACTTTAGGTAAAGGATTTGAGGAATGGAAAAAAACATCTCAACACTTTGAAGGCAGTTGGTGGACACCTTGGATAGAAAAGCTACTAAAATTATCAGGAAAAGAAATTACTGCGCCATTAACAGCCGGCAATGAAAGATTTAAAGCAATTGAGCCAGCGCCCGGAAGCTATGTAAAAGAAAAATGTTGAATTAAAAAATGGAAATTATAAATCAATATCATTATGCTGCTGCAATATTAATAGCGAGACTATTTTTAGGTTTTCTTTTCTTCTTTCAAGGATACGATGCTGTATTTAAAATTAAAATAAAAAATGTTGTAGAAACCTATCAAATTACTTTTCAAAAAAGCGGCATCGCCAAAATTTTAACCGTTTGTGGAGCATGGTTTACCTCCTGCACGGCTCTAATATGCGGGTTTCTACTTGTTATTGGTCTTTTTGAATGTTTATCCCTTTACTTGCTAGGAATAAATTTAATTATTACCGCCATAGGTTTTGGAATTAATACTGCTATGTGGGATACGCGATTTGTTTTTCCAAGATTGCTGCTGCTTTTATTACTTCTTCTGGTTCCTCCAAATTGGGATCTGTGGTCTTTTGATAATTTATTTTTTAAACCTTAAAAATTTATATGTATGAAAACAATACTTGTACCCACCGATTTTTCTGAAACTGCAGATAACGCTTTAAATTATGCTATTGAAATTGCAAAATTAACTAATGCAACTATTATTTTATTTCATGCCTATCACGCTCCGGTAATAGCTTCAGAAGCACCAGTTGTAATGCCATCACTTTATGAAATTGAAAAAGAATGCGTAAATGATTTAGAAAAATTACAAAACACAATTTATCAAAAACATGGTAAACAAATAACAATAAGGTATGAATGCGTATGTGGGTTTGCAGTTGATGAGATTAATTTATTTTGTGAAAAAAACAAGATTGATTTAATTGTAATGGGCATGCAAGGTGGTGGTTACTTTACCGAAAAAATTATTGGAAGTATCACCACATCCTTAATTCATAATACAAAATGCCCGGTTTTAGCAATCGATGAAAAAGTAAAATTCAAAAGTATTAAAAAAATTGTTTTAGCCTGTGATTATATTAAAATACCAAACAATTTAATTTTTGAACCATTAAAAGAGTTTGTTCGATTATTTACATCTCATGTACATGTGCTAAATGTTGTTAAAGATTTAGAGCATGTGCCAACACTAAATGAGGCAGTAGCTGGAATGAAAATTGAACTTGGATTGGCTGATATTGATCATACATTTCATTATGCAAAAAATGACGATGTGGTAGAAGGAATAAACGAATTTGTTACAGAGCAAAATATTGATATGGTAGTAATGATTCCAAGAATACACTCAATACTGAAAAATCTATTCAATGAGCCACAAACAAAAAAAATGGCTTTTCACACTAAAGTCCCATTATTGAGTTTAAGTATTTAATAAATAATAATTATGCATAATTTAAAATATATTTTCAAACCCAAATCAGTTGCGGTTATTGGCGCTTCTGATAAAAAAGGTAGCATTGGTAAGGCCATTTTTTCAAATATACTTACCACAAATTTTCAAGGAATTGTTTATCCCGTAAACGAAAAACAAGGCAATATTATGAGTGTAAAAGCTTATAAAAATGTTCTTGAAATTAATGATGATGTTGAGTTAGCAATTTTATGCGTGCCAAAAAATGCAATTGAAGAAGTTATTAATCAATGTGTAAAAAAAAATATAAAAGCTTTAATAATAATAACCGCAGGCTTTAAAGAAACTGGTAGCGAAGGAAAACAATTAGAAGATAAAATTAAAACAATTGCAATTGCGAATAATATTTTAGTGGTTGGACCAAATTGCTTGGGTGTAATTAATACCTCGGAAAATATAAATTTTAATGCGACATTTTCGGTGGGTATGCCACATATTGGAAACGTTGCATTAATATCACAAAGCGGGGCGGTAGGTGTAGCCGCTTTAGATTATGCAGAACAAAATCAATTAGGTATTTCAAAATTTATTTCTATTGGTAATAAAGCTGTTATAGATGAAAGTGATGTATTGGAATATTTAATCGACGACGAGTTAACGGATATTATTACAATGTACATTGAGGATATTACCAGGCCATCACGGTTTTTTGAAATGGCAAAAAAAGCGCACGCTAAACAAAAACCAATTATTGTTATAAAAACAGGGAGGTCTGTTCGCGGTGCTGAAGCTATTCATTCTCACACCGGCGCACTCTCTAGTTCAGACACCGCTTACGATTCTCTTTTTGCACAATGCGGTGTTATAAGGGTTGTAGAATTAGCGGAGTTGTTTGAATATGCGAAAGCTTTTACGTGTAAGGTAAAGCCAAATGGTAAACGCGTCGCAATTATTACAAACGCCGGTGGAATGGGCATAATTACAACAGATGCCATAGAAAGAAATAATTTAGAAATGGCTTCTCTAGAAAAAAGTACTATTGAAGAATTAAAAAATGTTTTACCGAATGAAGCAAACACCCGTAACCCAATAGATGTTATTGGTGATGCAGATGAAAAAAGAATTACCGATGCATTATTATTAGTTGTAAAAGATAAGAATGTGGATGCCTTGATTATTTCAATTGTGCCAACAATAAAAACAAATATGGATGCTATCGCCTTATCAGTTGTTGACATCGCGAAAAACAATCCTCAAATGCCAATACTCGCCAATTTTATGTCATTAGAAACTAATCCTGCATTTGAGAAAATTTTAGAAAAGGCAAGTATTCCTAATTTTCATTTTCCTGAAATTAACGTGCGCGTGTTAGGTGTAATGATTAATTATTTTGATAGTATAAAACAAACCGAAGAAATACCAGAGAAATTTTCTACTAATGAAAAAGCAGTTAAAACTATTTTACAATCTATAAGGCAAGAAAATAGAATTCGTTTGTCGGAAGCAGAGGCCTATAAAATTTTAGATGCGTATGGTTTTAAAGTAATAGATTATAGTGTAGCTAAAACTAGCGATGAGTGTGTTGAAGCCGCAATTAAAATAGGCTATCCTGTTGTTATGAAAATTTTATCATCAGATATATTACATAAAGTAGATGTTGGTGGTGTACAAATAAATTTAAACGACGAAAGTGAGGTAAAAAAAGCATTTAAACTGATTAGTAATAATGTAAGCAAACTAAAGGAAGGAACAAGCGTACAAGGTTTTCTTATACAAAAATATTTTACAGGCAAAGGTTTAGAAATTATAATTGGAGGCAATGCAATACCCGGTTTTGGGTCTTTAATTATGTTTGGCTTAGGCGGAACTCTTGTAGAGCTGTTTAAGGATGTTGCTTTTAGATTAGCACCAATAACTAAACAAGATGCCTTAAACATGATTATGAAAACCAAAGGCTATAAATTAATTGAAGGGTATAGGGGGCATGCGCCTTACGATTTAGACGGCATTGTAGACAATCTTTTAAGGCTATCTCAATTGGTAACTGATTTTCCAGAAATAAAAGAAATAGATATGAACCCTTTAAAAGTGCTTGATGAAGGGGGTATTGTTGTAATGGATGCTAAAATAATTCTTAACGAAGAAGAGGTTGTTACTATTAAGGAAAAAGAATTAAAAAAAATACTAGTAAGCGATTAATTAGTTTTAAGCAGCACTACCTATGATTTAATATATTAGAAAAATTTTTAATAAATTAACCTAAAATAAATACGCCTTTTGTTTTTTACCTTCTTAAAATAATTTAGGTAAATCTGTCAAAAATTCGGGTTGAGCTTGATCTCGTTAATCCCGCACAAACAATTTAAAGCTTTTCAGTTTATTAAAAGTCTTTTTTGTTTACTTCAAAAAAGTATTGAATTTAAACATGAAAAATTACAATAATATTTATTACTTAAACTGCCCACATTATAAGGTGGGGCAGTTTGACCAGTAGGGAGAAAACGGCTATTTACTTTATGAAAATAAAATTTATTATTACGAAGAAGACAGTAAAGATTAATGCGGGTTTAACCATTTTCCAATATCGCTAAGTAACTTTTTGAAATATACTGAAAAAAACCAAATTAGTATTCCTCAAGATTTTATGAAACTATTATTAGAAAACAAGTAGAGACAACTCTTTTATAAAATAAAAATGGTAAGTTAAAAATCAACCTTCACATAAAATAAAGGTAAAAAACCAAGTTGGTAATTTTTTACTAAAGGGTCGGCCTGTAGGTTGGCTGGGTCAGGAGAATAACTTAATGCAAGTACATTTTTAATGCTTAAAACATTTATTAAGTCCAAAGCAAACTCTGTACCAACACGCTTGTAATTTACTTTGTAGGCAACCCTAAAGTCTAACCGATTGTATGGAGCAAATTGAAGAGTATTTACTTTATCGTTTTGAGCTACTACATCCATTATAGCATTGCTGGCTGCAATATTAACCGGAGAATAACGCTTGCCACCACCGTTTGTAAATTTAGTACCAAAGCTTAAAATATTTTTTTTGTTTTTACCAACGTTGTACTCCAAACCACCTAACAAATTCATCATGTAATTTCCATTAAAATCGGTATTGTGTGTTACACCATCACTTCCGGCATATTTACTATTGAACAAACTTGCACTATACATAAAGAAATAATGATTATGATATAATTTTTCCACTGTAAATTCAATGCCGTAGTTATAACCCGTTCCGTTATTTATCATAGTGTACATTGGAAAGAAACGATTGAATGTTGCTCCTCTATTTAACATCGATACACTTGATGGCATAACGTAAACTGGAATATTCCATAAATACTGGTAATATAATTCTGTTTTAAATTTTAAATGTTTTGTAGCAAAAAAATCATACTCCAAAACAAAATGCTGACTTTTACTAAAGTCCAAATTCTTATTTGTAAGTTCTCTTTTGGTATTTGGAATCAACGTATTATTTTTAACGATGCTATCCGATACCGCAAAGTAAAGATAGGTTTGTTGCATTTGGCTGTGTAAGCCATATGCAAAACTTAGCGATTGATTTGACCTAAATTGATATTTTAAACTTGCCCTAGGTTCTATGGTATATTTATTATTTAAAGTAAGTAGTTGCGAAAATACACCACAATTAAAACTTAATTTCTCGTTAAATTTATGAACGTAACTTACGTATGGTTGAATAAGATAAAAACTGGTTTTAATATTTATCCTTGTCTTAAATGGTTTATTAATTATAACCTGTGCAATTGTATCATATAACGAATTTACTTTTATACTGTCGTGAAAATTCACATCTATTCTGTTTAAAAATATGCCGGCTTTAATACTGTTTTTAGGATTTAATTTGCTTTTAATATACCAAGCAAGTGTTGTTTTGCCTTCATAAAAATCATAATGCAAAATATGTGGTAAGGTATCTTTTGGAATAAAATCTTTATTACGTAAGATAAGATAATGATTTGTGAGTACTGTTTGAACTCCATATGCCAAACTTGTTTTCATAACAGTGCGGCTGTTTAAACCATAGCTATGATTTAAAATACCAACACCCATGTTGGTAGCAAAATACTGGTCGCGATTTAAATCTCCATACAGTTCCTTTGGTCGCTCATACGTTTTGCTTAATATAACTTTAATAGCGCTTAAACCACCTATACTACTAAAGCCAAATGTACCGGCTTTTTTTGTTGGGAAATTTAATCTCACGCCCATATCTTGATAACCCGGCACTGCGCTTGTACCAATATTAAAATTTACAGAATTGAATAGAGCCAAAGTTGAATAACGATATGTTACTAAATAACTAGCTCCTCTTTTTTTGCTAATGGGGCCTTCTAATGCAAGCTCTGTTCCTAAAAAACCAAATTGAAATGTACGCTCATGTTTTTCGTTATTTCCGTTACGCAACTTTAAATCAAAAACACCACCTAAAGCATTACCATAATTTGCCGGAAAAGCGCCTGTGTAAAACTGACTGTTGGCAAGGTATTTATTATTAATGATGCTTTGTGGACCGCCAGCGGAGCCCGGAACAGCGAAGTGATTGGGATTTGGAATGTCAATATCTTCCATGCGCCACAATAAACCCGAAGGGCTGTTTCCTCTAACTACAATATCGTTTCGCGAATCGTTAGTCCCTTGAACTCCGGCAAAGTTAGCAGCCATGCGGGCAGGGTCGCTTCGGGAACCGGCATAACGTTCTGTTTCTTCAATGCTAAACGCTTTCATACTTACTGATTGCATGGTATTTACTACATCAGAATCATTGGATGCTTTAACTTCTACCTCTGCCATTGCAATGGTACTTTCTTCCATTTCAACATTTAAAACCATTTCTTTTCCTGAGGTTACAATAATATCGTTTACAGGAATAGATTTATAACCGGTATAGGTAAATAAAAAAGATTGCCTGCCAACAGGTACATTCAGTAATTTGTAGTTGCCATTATTATCCGCGGTTGAGACAATTACGCCTGCTGTATTTTTTAATTGAATTATTGCGCCGGGCAACCCTGAGCCGATTTCTTTATCGGTAACTTTTCCTTTAACGGTTTGGGTAATTTGCGATAATGCAAAATTTGAAATAAGTATAAATATGAAACAATATTTTTTTAAAATCATCTGATTAATTTCTTTCAAAAAATTAAACCGCAAGATAAGATTATCTGTGGAAAATTATTAAGGAAAGAAAGAATAATTTTATCGAACGTTTCTAAACCAAAACTATATTATTTTCTCTCTTTTTTTTGTAATTTAATCAGACTTTTTTCTATATGTTTTAAAGTGGGAAGTAGCGAATACTGGATACGTTTGGCATAATTAATACTATCCTTAATACTTTTTTTATTGGCATAACTTTAGCTATGAATATATGTATAGGTGTACTCAAAATTGTAACTAACCTAAAAAAAAATGAAAACAAGAAGTATAAAAATAATATTGGTATGTATTTTAACTGCCACATTAGCAATAAATGGTTTTAGTCAAACAACTGATAAATGCGATGAACAATGTTGTAAAAATGTAGTTAAATTAAAAAAGGAAAAAGTTCCAAAACAAGTAACCGAAAACTATGATATTGAATACACAGAGCCATCAAATGTAAGCTGGCAAGGTTATTCTGAATTTAATAATGAAGACGATTGGTATGGCTATAATGATGGTTTATTTACTGAAGATAATCCCGAATATTATATAGTTGAATTTACCAAAGATAAAACACCGCAAAAGGTTATTTATTCTAAAACGGGTAAAAAAATTTCCACTTATAAAAATTTAAATTCGAATCTTCCGCAAGCCGTTTCGTTAGCAATAAGTAAAGGAGAATATGCCACGTGGAATTTAGGCACTCATAAAGAAGAAATTTTTAAAGATGCTGAGAAAGATGCGCTTAGAGTATATAAAGTAGAAGTTGAAAAAGGTGAACAAAAGCATATTTTATTTTATTCTGTAAATGGAGTTCTTTTAAAAGATAAAACAATGCAGCATTAATATTTTAATAAGCATTAAAAAGCTATTTAAGGCTCATATTTATTTATACAAACAATTAAATGGGCAACTGTATTAAAGCGGAAAAAATTAATTTTTATCATACATTTCTAAACCAAAATAGCAAAACTATTTTAATTTTCATCTTCCTTTTTCACTTTCTATAAGCTTTTGTTCTTACACTCCCAATTCCAAACTTTCAGAATCGATCATGGTGACCCACTTACCCATTTTTTTTTGAATGATTTTAAAATGATGTTTATCCTCCGATGTAACAAACGAAATGGCCTGCCCTACTGATTCGGCTCGGCCCGTGCGGCCAATGCGATGAATATAATCTTTTGGCGAGCGGGGCAATTCATAATTAATAACAAAGGGCAAAAATTTAATATCTATTCCACGCGAGATAAGATCTGTTGCTATCAGTGCTCGTAATTTTCCGCTTTTAAATTTACTTAGCGCTTCTGTTCTTGCACCTTGACTTTTTTTACTGTTAATGGCCATGGCATCAATTCCATTTTTGCGTAATTTATCTGCCACGTTATCCGCTTTATAAACCGAAGAAGTAAACACCAAAACCTGTTGCATATTATTCTGTTTAATTAGATAACGCAACAGCGGGCCTTTTTTTTCTTCCGTTACAAAATAAGCAGTCTGTTTAATAAGGTCAGTGGTATCCGCTTCATATTCTATTTTAATAACAACAGGATTATGCAACAAAATTTGATGAATGTTGTTAACATCATCGCTTAATGTAGCTGAAAATAAAAGATTTTGACGTTTCGCCGGCAAAAGTTTAAAGATGCGGTCCATCTCTTCTTTAAAACCAAGGTTCAGCATTTTATCAGCTTCATCCAATACCAACATATCTATAGAAGAAAGATGAACGGCTTTTGATTCATGCAGTTCAAGTAATCTTCCAGGCGTGGCAACTAAAACATTTACCCCTTGTAGCCCCATCATTTGAGGGTTAATAGACACACCGCCATAAACAGCCATCGACTTAATAGATTGCGGAAGTGCCGAACCAAATAATTTAAAAACATCGTTTACCTGCACAGCCAATTCACGTGTTGGAACCAATACTAAAACATTTACGTGCCTGTTTTTTGAAACAGTATTGCCTTGTAAATTCATTAAAATCGGTAATACATACCCCGCTGTTTTTCCGGAGCCTGTAGGCGCAATCCCTAAAACATCTTTTCTATTCAAAATAGCAGGTATTACTTGTTGCTGAATTGGATACGGCTCTATGTAATTTTGAGTTGCTAGTATTTTTTGTAAAGATGGCGAAAGGCCTAAAATGCTAAAGGGCATAGTGTTTTAATTAAGTATCTGTTACAGTAAAGATAAGCGAATTTATTATCGTTAAGAATTTAATACCTGCATTTAAATTTTTAAAACAAAACGCCTAAATGAAAACGATAGAACTTTATATTTATTTTATGGAAACAATTAAATGGGCAACCGCATTAAAACCCTTATTGGTAAGATACAAAGGAAAAAAACATCCGCTTGATTATAAAAATACCTATCAGTTGTTGGTAATGGTAGTTTTATCGGCACGCGATTCAGATAGAAACATAAATTCATTGGCTCCTGAATTATTTAAAGAATTTCTTAATATGAAAGCTTTAGCCGTTACTAACAATGAAGCTTTATTAAAACATATTAAAAATGTAAGTGGTTCAGCAAACAAATCTAATTGGCTTTTAAAAATTGCTAAAGAAATAAAACTTGATAAAAATATTCCAATTACTATGGGAGGGCTTACTGCGCTTACGGGTATTGGACGCAAATCACCTATGTAATTATGTGAGAAGTGAGCTTAAAAGCCGAAAGTATTATGGTAGACTTACACGTGGTAAGATTAGCGCAGCGTTTAGGTATTGCATCCGGAGCAGACCGTTTGGAGAATAAATAATATATAAATTAAAGCTATATAAAAAAGGCAACTCTAAGTTGCCTTTTTATTTATTGAAGTAAAAAATAATATTATCCGGCTGCCTCTTCAGAAGCGGCTTTCAAGTTAATTGTACTTACTGCGATATCCGTTAAGGCTTCGTCGGCGGCTTTTTCTTCTTCTAAAATTTCTTCTAAAATTGCAGCGGCATCGTCTAAACCTAATGTTTGTGCAAACGTGCGTAATGTGCCATAAGTAGCAATTTCATAATGTTCGACTTTTTGACCAGCGGCAATAATTCCTGCATCACGCATGGCGCCTTGATCAGTTTCACTCATAATTTCTTCAGCTTCTTTAATTAAACCTTCCATGGCTGCACATTTTTTAGCCTGTGGTTTTTTTCCAATAATTTCAAACACTTGTTCCACTTTTAATACTTGTTGTTCGGTTTCTTCTAAGTGGTTTTCTAAAGCTTCAATCAATTCGCTAGAAGTAGCTTTTTTTATCATTTTTGGAAGCGCTTTTGTTAAAGCTTTTTCTGCCCAGTAAATATCTTTTAAACTGTCTTCAAAAAATTTCATTAATTTAGATTCCTCTACTCCGTATTCAGATTCTGAACCTGTACTTTTTTTAGCCGTAGCTTTTGATTTTGTTGCCATAATTTTTTTGTTTTTAATTAATATAAATATATATGCAAACTACATGCCCACTTATTTATTAATTATACCTAAATTCAATAGCTATAAGGTTATGTTACTATAAAAAATCGGCCTTGAACACCAAACATATTTTAACCCACTTTTAAACATACTATTCGAATTTATTTCTCCTCTTTTTATGTTGTATAATCGCTCCGTTTAATATTTACAACAAGCGTAGCAGTTATTACTTCCTAAATTGTTGTTATACTTAGTTATCAATTCATCCATTCTGTTAATGTCTACAATTTTTTATTTGTTACACCATTTCTATTATTTATAAATTTTTGAGGTTACGTATAAAAATGTGGTTAACCTTTGCCTCGTGTATGTAATTTTCATTAACTATTTTTCCTTTTAAAAGTGAATAATTTCGTCTATTTCCGATGCTTTTTGAAAGACGCTATCAATATCCGTTAAAAGCATTTGTATAGTTGAGCCTACAATTTCTAAATAGCTAAATTTTAGGTTAGCAATGTCCATTAGCATATCGTATTTATCTTGATGTGGATTAAGGCAACCATAGCCTTGTGTAAAAAATTACATGGCTGCTTTTAAATCGCATTTAAACCACCAAATTGTTCTAACAATAAACGTGCAGAACGTGGATTGGGCTTTGATATGCTACCATAAAATTGCAGTTTTTTTACATGATTAAACATAAGATTTTTAATTTAAATGGTTTAAAATGTACTTATAAAATTGTGCCGTTATTTATTAGTTTTAATGAAGATGCGTAAAACCTTTCTCAGATAATTAATAGTGTAATTAATTACTCAATATTTTAGAAAATTATTTAGATGTTGTTTTTTTAGGATTGGATTTATCAGTACTTTTTACTGCTTTATTGTTAGGGGTGTATTTACCGTCCTTATCAAACCAATAGGTTGATTTACCTTTTGAGTAATAGGTAATATTACCCGCATTATCTTCAGTTGACCAAACACCATATTTTTCATTAGGATAATTTTGCTTGTAATAATTGGTAATATTTGGAGGGTAAGAATTATACTCTAGTTCAATATCTGAATGTATGATATTTCCGTTTCTATCATAAACAATATTTCGACCGGTATTGGTAGTTTTATCTTTATATTGGGCTGAATAATTATCATTATCCATCGTCCAATTTGCAGAAGTATTAGGATAATTTGTATTAAATTTATTAGTTACAATAGAAGGCGCATCTATGCCTGGTTGTGTAACTTGCATACCCGTTGCGGTATTTGTTTGTGCTACTAAAGTATTTATTCCAAATGCCGTTAGTAATATTAAAATTGATTTTTTCATGTCTTATATTTTTAATTGATTAGAATATAATACCTTAAAAAACAATGCCATCACTAAAACTAACTAACCATCTATTCCGGGCGGATAGCGGGCACTTTTTTGCTCATAAATAAAATTGAGGAATATTAAATAAAACTTGCCGTGGAATTATGAGATTACATTCCTACTCTTTCCTTAACATCTACCGGAAATTTCTTTTTCAAATAAAATTTACCAGCCTTCATATTACCTTTAATTTGTACAGTGCCACCTTTACCTCCACCGTTTACTAATTTCATAATGTCCATCATGTTGGCATTTTTAAAATCGCTTTTTAAATTAAAGGTGTATGTTTTTTCAGTATTAGCCGCAATATGCACACGTTTTTTAGAGTGCGCAGTACCTAAATTAACTCCGTTATAAATTACATCAAAACTACTGCGATACACACTAAAGCCAATGGTATTAGGGTTTTTAATTCCCAATTGAATGTCGGCATCAATGCCGCTTATATCTACCTTGTTAATTATAAATCCTTTTACTCCAGTGCATTCGGCCTCTTTAAAGGGTTTGCACCCTACTAAAAGTAAGAGGTAAGTTATAAGGATTAAGATATAATGACTTTTATTTCTCATTTTTATTTATTCTTTTTAAACAATGGCAACAAACTCGCCACTACCCAAACACTTTCTAACACTACAAAAGGCCAAAATTGTATCATATAACTACTAACGCCCGCAAGCCCTGCCCCAAAAACATTTAGTAATAAATATACCGGGCTTTGTGAGTTAATTTTTTTTGTAATGTTTAAGGCAAATGCAATTAGCAAAAGCGTTACACCAACGGTTCCTATCCAATCGCTAAGGCTCATTTTATTTTTTGCTTAATTGTGTATAATACTTATAGAATAAAGGTATAGTTTCAATTCCTTTATAGTAATTAAATAAGCCATAATGCTCGTTTGGCGAGTGAAGGGCATCGCTATCTAAACCAAAACCAAATAATATACTATCTAAACCTAATTCTTTTTTAAATAAAGCTACTATTGGCACACTACCTCCACCCCGTGTTGGCAATGGTTTTTTGCCATATGTGTCGGTCATGGCTAATTCGGCGGCTTTAAAGCCTATACTTTCTATACTAACTTTAATGGGCTCGCCGCCGTGGTGTGGCGTAACTTTTACTTTAACCGATTTTGGTGCAATACTCTCAAAATAATTTGCAAAAATTTTACTTATTTCATCCGAGTTTTGGTTAGGTACCAAACGCATACTTATTTTCGCGAAGGCTTTGCTTGGTAGTACTGTTTTAGCGCCTTCGCCGGTGTAGCCACCCCAAATACCATTAACATCAAGGGTAGGACGTATACCGGTACGCTCATTTGTTGTGTAATTTTTTTCTCCCGATACTTCTTCTACATTTAAATCTTTTTTAAAGTCATTTAAATTAAAAGGTGCTTTGTTTAAATCGTCTCTGTACTCTTTGGGTTCATCTAATACTTTATCGTAAAAAGCAGGTATAGTAATATGGTTGTTTTCATCGTGGCAACTCGCTATCATCTTACATAAAATATTTATAGGATTAGCCACTGCACCACCATACACGCCACTATGTAAATCGCGGTTAGGTCCCGTAACTTCCACTTCCATATATGCTAAACCTCTTAAACCACTGTCAATACTGGGGGTATCGTTAGCTATAATGCTGGTATCAGATATTAAAATAACATCGCCTTTAAGTTTTTCTTTATTTGCTTTTACCCAAGGGCCTAGGCTTGGCGAACCAACTTCTTCCTCACCCTCAATCATAAATTTTACATTGCACGGCAAAGTATTTGTTTTCATCATTAGTTCAAAAGCCTTAATGTGCATATACATTTGCCCTTTATCGTCGCAACTGCCGCGTGCAAAAATGGCACCATCCGGATGGACAGCTGTTTTTTTAATTACAGGTTCAAAGGGTGGGCTGTCCCATAAATTTAATGGGTCTGCCGGTTGCACATCGTAATGCCCATAAACTATAATAGTTGGCAGGTTGGCGTCAATAAATTTTTCGGCATATACAACAGGGTAGCCGGCAGTTTCAGAAATTTCAACATTATCTGCACCGGCTTCAATTAAGCGTTGTTTTACAGCTTCAGCAGTTTTTAAAACATCAGCACTGTACTTTTTATCAGCACTAATTGAAGGTATTTTTAATAAATCTAACAGTTCGTTCAATACACGCTCTTTGTTTAGGGCAATGTAATCGGTAATTACTTTTCTTTCCATAATAAGTTTATAAAGATATTATTTTATTTACGATTGACAATTTACAATTTACCATGACAACATTTAATAGTAAATTTTGTTGAAAATATTTAGATAAATTTGTATAGATAATATAACATTTTATGAGGTTTTTTGTTTTAATTTATTTTACACTACAGGCTTATTTTTTCGTAGCACAAATTCCAAACATCCATATCAGTAGCCAGTTAGAGCCTGAGGAAGTTACCATTGCCATTAACCCGAAAAATATAAAACAAGTAATTGCGGGGGCAAATTTGGCAAGCAGTTATTATAGCGAAGATGGTGGGAAATCTTGGAAAAGAAATGCAGTTTTATGCGATAGTTTTGGTGTATATGGCGATCCTATGGTTTTTTGGGATACCGCGCAAAGCGCCTATTTTATGCATCTTTCATTCCCTAATCCAAAAATTACTAAAGATGGCAATTGGGTAGACAGAGTGGTAACTAATAAAAGCACTAATTTTGGAAAAACTTATACGACCTGCTCTGCCGTTGGAAAGAATAATAAAAAAGTGCAGGATAAACATTGGGCGTGTGTAGATAAAAAAACAAATACCATACATGTAACGTGGACTCAGTTTGACAAATACGAAAGTAAAGACGTAACTGACTCTTCCATTATTCAATACAGTAATAGTAAAAATGGCGGACAAACGTGGGCTGAACCAAAAAAAATTAGTTTTTATAACGGCGATTGTTTAGATAGCGATAATACTGTAGAAGGCGCTACTCCATGTATGGGCCCAAACGGCGAAATATATGTAGCTTGGGCAGGACCGAAGGGCTTAGTATTTACAAAATCGATTGATGGGGGCCACACATTTTTACAAAAAGAAACCATTATTACGCTCATAAAAAACGGCTGGAATTATAATGTTGACGGTTTGCAACGAAGCAATGGATTGCCCTTTACTGCTTGTGACTTAAGTAATGGCGAACACAACGGAAGAATTTATATAAGCTGGGGCGATGAAAAAAATGGTGAAAAAAATAAAGACATATTTATTGTTTATAGCGATGATAAAGGCGAAACCTGGACAGAACCTATATTAGTTACCTACCACCCCAACCACAAAGAGCAATTTATGCCTTTTATGACTGTTGACCAAACTACAGGTTATTTGTATTTATTATACTACAACAGGCAAAATTTTGCTGAAGGTGCTTTAACTGATGTATACATGGCGATTAGTAAAAATGGGGGAGTAAAATTTGAGTACTATAAAGTAAACGAAAAATCGTTTAAGCCCGCCTCGAAAATATTTTTTGGTGATTATATTGGTTTAAGTGCTGTTAATTCTGCGGTGCGCCCTATTTGGATGCAGATGGATGACAAAAAACAATTAAGTATTTACACTGCAATTATTAATGATACTATACTTAATAACTACAATTTATTAAACTCTAAACAAAAAATACAATTGCAAAAGCAGCTTGTTTTTGCAGACAATATTAAAGTTGAAATTAATTCGGATATTAAAACTATAGCAACAATAGCCCTTTATAAACCATTAGACGCCGCTTTTGAAAAAATAATTTTTAAAAATAAAAAATTAAAAAAAGGAAAAAATAATATTTCGATTAATACAAAAAAGTTAGGACTAGAAAAAGATAATTACATGTTATTTGTATATTACAACACTACCAACCAATACAGTTGGATTTTGAAAGAATAATTTTAATTGTATTTAAAAATTGCATTATTGCTTACTAAATAATAAACCGCATTTTCTTTTTTTTGTAAAATATGTAATCCGGTTAAATGACCAAAAGCGGGTAAGACAAATTGATTATTGCTAAAGAAAAAACAGGGTAGTTTTGCAGATTGTTTAGCAATACCGCTAATATTTATTCCCGGATGAATGTGCCCGCAAAAATTTATTTTTTTTATATTATCAATCGGTTCGTGCGAAAAAACAAAATTTTCCTCTTCAATAATTTTTTCGGTTGTTAAATTTGAAACTTTATACACTTCGTTTTTTAAAATATCGTGGTTGCCCTTTACTAAAATAAAATTAATAATACTGTGCTCTTTTACAAAGGTTTTAAACCACCACCATTCTTTATTAAAATCACTGTGAAACAAATCTCCTAAAATAATTACAGTTTCGGGTTTCCAAAATCGTAACAAAAATTGTAAGGTGTCTAAATCCTTTAGTTGACTTTCGGCTGGCATTGGTATGCCGTTTTTTCTAAAATGGGTTGCTTTACCTAAATGTATATCACTTAATAATAGTTGTTTTTTTAAGGGGCGAAAAATCGCTTTTTGTGGCAACAAATAAAATGCTTCACTTGCTAAAACTATTTCGTAATGAGATTGCATTTATTTTTCTATACTTTTTAAAATTTTATCAATACGTGTTTGTATATCTTCATTTGTAAAACGTTCGCGCAAACTATCTACTAATAATGGAAATGCAAACGGAGTAGGTTTAAGTGGTTTTGTAACAACAATTGTTTGTGTGTTAATTCTGTTAAAAGCAGTTTGCATACGCGTAATTTCTAATTGAAAATCTAAGGCTTCATCAAAACATTGCCTAAGTAATAAATTATCCTTATCATAATCTTCAAAAACTTTAAAAAATAATTGAGACGACGCTTGAAGATGCCTTGTTTTTTTTTGTTTGCCCGGGTAGCCTGTAAATACTAAACCTGCAATGGTCGCAATATCTCTAAATTTTCGTTTTGCTAGTTCGGTAGCATTCATACTTTTTAAGGCGTCGTCATACAAATAATCACTCGAAAATAAATTATTATCTATCACTAAATTAATATCAATTTCTTTATCACTTAGTAACTCAAAACCATAATCATTCATAGCTATTGAAAACGAAAAAGGTTCTAATAAACCAATACGATACGCTAAAACAGAAGCCATTCCTTCGTGTACAAACCTCCCCTCGAAAGGATAGACTACTAAATGGTATCCGTCTTTTGTTTTAAATTGTTCTATTAATAATTCGTTTTTATTTGGTACCACCGAAACGGTATTTTGTAAATTTAACAACGGCAAAAGCTGTTTTAATTCTTCCGATTTTATTACATTATTTCTATAATCGTCTAATTGCAATCTAATGCCCCCAGAAAGCTGAGCAGACAAAGGTAACCGACCACCTAACCACGATGGCACTTTACCGTTTTTTTGTTTGGATATTCTTACTTTGGCTTCCATATCTTTTACCATTACAAGTTCTAAATTTTTTCCGCCAAACCAAAACACATCTCCAACTTTTAAATTTGATATAAACCGTTCTTCAACTACACCTATATTTTTTCCGCCCATAAATTTTACGTGCATCATACTATCACTTACAATTGTGCCTACACCCATTCTGTGGCGCATAGCAATGGCTTTATCAATTACTTTATAAATACCATTTTCTAAAATAACTTTATGATATTCGTCGTAGGCTTTTAATGAACTGCCACCGCTAGTAATAAAATTTATACACCATAAAAATTCTTGTTGAGTAATGCTTTTAAAACAATATGTCGATTTTATTTCTGTAAAAATTTGTTCTGAATTAAAACCATTTGATACCGCTAAGGTGATTAAGTACTGAACTAGCACATCAAATGAGCGCACATAAGGTATTCTACTTTCTAAGTGTGACTTTTCAATTGCATATTTTATGGCACTACCTTCAATAATTTCTAACGAATTGGTTGGCACAAAATAAATTTTACTTACGGCTCCAGGGTTATGACCGCTTCTACCCGCCCGTTGCATAAATCTTGCAATTCCTTTAGCAGAGCCTATTTGAATAACGGCATCTACCGTTCTAAAGTCAACGCCTAGATCTAAACTTGAGGTACAAATTACAGCTTTTAAATTTCCGGCATGTAAATTGTCTTCAACCCATTTTCGGGTTACATCACTTAACGATCCATGATGCAAAGCAATGCTACCTGCTAAATGTGGTGCAGCTTCCAATAAGCGTTGGTACCAAATTTCACATTGCGAACGCACATTTACAAATACCAATGTGGTTGTATTCTTTTCGATAATAGGAATAATTTTTGGCAGAAGTTGTATCCCTAAATGCCCTACCCACGAATATTTTTCAACCACGTTGGGATAAATAGTTTCGATGTATATTTTTTTTTGAATGTTTGATTTGATGTTAGCAATATCTTTATCTCTACCTAATAAAATTTCTGTTGCCTGCTCCAAATTACCAATGGTTGCTGATATGCCCCACACTTTTAAATTTGGATTAATTGCTTTTAATCTCGAAAGCGCCAATTCGATTTGTACGCCGCGTTTACTGCCTAAAAGCTCGTGCCATTCATCTACAATTACAAATTCAAGCTGTTTAAAAAATACATCATAATCTTTGGATGCCAACAACAAATGAACGCTTTCAGGCGTTGTAATAAGCGCGTGTGGCGATTTTTTTCGCTGCTTGGTGCGTTCCGATACAGATGTGTCCCCTGTTCGCAAACCAATTGAGTAATCTAAATTTAAATCTTTTGAAACCTGTTGTGTCGCCAATAAAATTTCTTTTGATAAAGCACGTAAAGGTGTTATCCATAAACAATGCAACCCAACATTTTTTAATTTTTTTGTTGGAGGATTATTTTTGTAAAAATGTTGCAATACACCAAACCAAATAGCAAATGTTTTACCGCTACCTGTTGGCGAATTTAATAAACCACTTTTACCATTTTTAATTGCCACCCAAGTTTGTTTTTGAAACAAAAAGGGTTTCCATTTTTTATGTTTAAACCAGGTTGTTGCAATGTTCATTTTAAACAGAATTTAATAATTGTAACAAATCGGTTTTGGTATTTATCTCTTCTATTTTTTTATCTTTTCGCCAACGTAAAATTCGTGGAAAACGGAGTGCAATGCCACTTTTATGGCGTGGTGATAAATTTATGCCTTCAAATGCTAACTCAAAAACTAGCTCTGCTTTTACACTTCTTACTGGTCCAAATTTTTCTAACGTGTTCCGTTTTATCCAGTTATCAACTTCTAAAAGTTCCTTATCTGTTAAGCCACTATAAGCTTTTGCAAAGGGCACTAATTGATCGTTATCCCACACGGCAAAAGTATAATCGGTAAATAAATTTGCGCGCCTGCCATGCCCCGCTTGCGCATAAATTAAAACCGCATCAATTGTATAAGGGTCCACTTTCCATTTCCACCATTTGCCGCGTCGTCTTCCGGTTTCATAAACACTATCTTTATGTTTTAGCATTAATCCTTCGCAACCCATTAACTTAGATTCGGTTCTTAGCTCATTTAATTTTTCCCAATTATCACAAACTAAAACCGGCGATAATTTTAAAATCGAATTCGGTTGATTATTTATTAATTCTTCTAAAAGTTCTCTACGTTTTTTTAAAGGTTGCGCTCTGATATCTTCGCCATTATACTCTAATAAATCGTAACACATCATGCACAAGGGCGTTTCCTCCACTATTTTTTTTGACACGTTTTTTTTACCGATTCGTTTTTGCATAACGTTAAACGACATTATTTTTCCATCTTTAAATGGCAATATTTCTCCATCTAAAACAATTCCATTTTGAATAGAATTTTTTAAAATACCAAATTCAATAAATTTTTCTGTCATTAATTCTTCACCTCTGCTCCAAATATGCACTTCGTTGTTACGTACAATTATTTGTCCGCGAATACCGTCGTACTTACGTTCAATTTGCCAATCACCAATACTTCCCATTTCGGTAAATGCAACATCTAATTGATACGCTAAATAAAACGGGTAAGGTTTTGAATAATCTGAAGCATTATTTTCATCCAAAAGTAGTACATCTAAATCTGACGTTTGCGGCAACCAACTCCCCATTAATTTGTGCGCTATTATTTTATCATCTATATTATAAACCTTTGCCAATGCTTTAAATACCAGTTGTTGCGAAACGCCAACACGAAAACTGCCACTAATTAATTTATTAAAAACAAATAATTCATCGTGCGCAAAACTTTGCCAATAAGATAAAAGCCATTCTTTTTTTTCGTCATCGGATTTTTTAATCAAATTAATAATTTCGCTCATTACTTCATTAAGAAATTTATTAGAATTACTTTGGTAGTGCGGCACTAGTAAACTAATCGTTTCAGATAAATCGCCTACAACACTATACGATTCTTCAAACAACCAAAATGGAATGTGTGCTAATTCGGTAGCCCACTTCTTCATATCAGTACTACGAATTGGCCGTTTTGGTCTTCTTCCTGTAAGTAAAGCAATTGCCCACAAAGCATCTGTAGGGGGCGTAGCTTTAAAATAACTAACCATTGCATTTACTTTTGCATTGGTTTTTGTGGTTTGATCGAGTTCGTTATATAAATTTGTAAAGGCTTTCATTACGGTATAGATATTTCTTTTTCTTCCTGACCGTTTTCTGAGTTATTATTTTCAATGCTTTCGCCTTCAAATAATGTTTCCACTTCAAACGCATTTAATTTATAATTCTCGCGTAGCCATTTTGAGTAAATTGATTTATAACCATGTGTTACATAAATATTTTCGGCGCCTGTTGCTAAAACTGCTTCATTTAATCCATCCCAATCAGCATGGTCGCTCATTACAAAACCCATATCTACATTGCGCCTTCTGCGGGCACCGCGTAGTTGCATCCACCCACTGCTCATTGCAATTTTGTAAGGCTCAAAGCGCTTTAGCCAAGGGGTTCCCATAGCAGATGATGTTGCAATAATTACTCCTGGGTTTAGAGGCTCTTTTTTAAATTCCTGCGTAAATTTTATGTAATTAGTATTATCAAAGCCTAATGCATCATTTGTATTATAAACTGTACTGTGCAATAATATCGGTAAATTTGTCTGTAAGCCTTTAAGAATGCGTTGCGCTTTTCCCAAGGCATAACCTATAATAATCGAATTAAATCCTTCGGACCCATTTTGGGCTACCCAATTATTCATTTGCAAATTAACAGTTTCCGCTTCCGGGAAATTATAGATTGGCAAGCCAAAAGTTGACTCTGTTATAAAATGCTGGCATTTTACAGGTTCAAAAGGTACTGTATATCCGTCTCGCTTAACTTTATAATCGCCCGAAACCACCCAAATTTCGCCTTTATACTCTAATCGTATTTGGGCTGAACCAATTATATGACCCGCAGGGTGCATGCTTACAGTAACACCATTTATTTGAATGGGTTGGTTGTAATCAACAGTTTGTAAGGTAATTGTGCCTAAACGGTATCTTAAAATAAATTCAGAATCTTTATGTGCTAAATATTCCTTACTGCCGTAACGAGCGTGGTCGGAGTGGGCGTGTGTTATGATTGCTTTATTCACAGGCTTCCTCGGGTCTATGTACACATCGGCCTGGGGGCAGTAAATACCGCTATTTGTAAATTGCAATAACATAATTTTTTAACAAATTAATTTAAAAATTGTTGCGTATTTAAACGGTATTACTCTACTCCCATAATTTTATGCCACTTACTTTTAAATGTATGAGTTAAAACTGTAGCGCGTTGTTTGGCTAATTCGGCTTTTTCACCTGCATATAGTTCATCAACTGATTTTATAAACATATCTAGCCAAATATCGAACTGATGCAATTTTATTGGTAAGTGTAAATGTTTATCAAACACGTTAGTTTTATAACCTTCCTCATCTAACAAAACAAAACTCCAAAAATGAACAATTTGCGGCACATGGTTTTTAAAATCAATTCCTTCAAATACCACTTTCATTTCAGGGTTTAGTAACAGTTTTTCGTAAAACGAATTAATAAGTAATTCAATATCAGTTTTAGTTTTAATATCCTTCATGATTTTAATTAGAAAAATGTTTTTATATTTGACGCCTAAACTAACAATAAAAAACACCATGAAAAATTTAAAGCCTTTTCTTTTATTATTTTCTATTTTCGCATTTGCATCGTGCACCGTTACAACAACTCCTAAAGAAGAAACAAATGCCGAAGGTAAAAAAGACATAGTACACAATACCAGCAAAATTAAAAACGGCATTACGTTTGAAACCAATACATTAAAAGCTACTCAAGCTTTTTTAATGTTAGAAGATGGTTCTCTTTTAAATGATGAAAACACCGTAAGTATTGGGCAAATTGTAAAAATGCGATTATTGATTGAAGATGGTTTTAAAATAGTAAATGATAAAGTAAAATTAGGAGCATCTGAAAAAATTACTACCAGCAGTGGTGAGTTAGTTTTAAATGAAGAAGATTTGTTTAAAGCTTACGAAGCCGATGGAATAGCGCCTAAAGATGCTGAATACATTACCCTTATGGCCGAGATTACAAAATTAGATAAACTTTTTGATTACTTTTTAATTTCGTTTAGGGTATGGGATAAACAAAGCAATGCCGAAGTTAAAGGTTCGTATAAATTATATATTAAATAATTTACTTTAATTCCGGTTCACTTTCCTCAGTGCCGGTAGAAAGTATGCTTGGTGCTTTTATCGATTCTAAATTCTCAGCTTTTCTTTCCTTTTTTTTGTGTGGAGCAATATTGGTTTGAGTAATAGCAGTTTCTAATTGGGTGCCATTTTTAAATAAGGTTCCTTTTCTTATAAACCCTGTTTGTTGTTTGCCATTATTTGTAAATACCACTTTTATAAAGTAAACTGTTTCTTCTAACGCGTTATATTTTTCCTTTTTGCGAGTGTCGCCAATTGCTTTAGATGCTTTGTTAGGACCTTCAAATATTTTATCCGATTCTAATGATATCCAAACATTTTCCGATGTCGCATTCTTCTTTTCTTCCACTACAGCAATCGCTACCACTGTATTTATAATAGCCACACTTGGTGTACCAATAATTGAGTTTGTAGTTATAATAACCGAATCTTTTTTAGGTATATCTGCTATTACTGTTTTTTTAATTGCAAGTGGTTTAGTTAGTTCTTTTTTAACATCAGGTTTTAGGGTATTAGTAATTACAACAGGTGGTTTGGGCTTAGATTTAATATTTATAAAATTAAACAACAATAACGAGAACGAAATAATAATAGCCCCAAATACAATTGGTAAAATCACATTACGATTTATGGTAAACGATAGTTTTTTTACAACCTCATCAATACTTTGTTGTTTTTGATTTGCTTGCTGGTATGCTTCAAATTTTAGCCAAAGATCTTCGCTAAAAGGCTGTTCGTTAGCTTTTAATTTAATTCGCAAATTACGTTCGTCTATGTCGTAACTATAGTGGCTGCTCATTTTTAATTGATTTTATATTTTTTTCAATGTTTTTTTGTAAATTAAATCGTGCTTTTTCTAAGTTGCTTTTTGTTGTTTCTTCACTTGCTTCTAAAACCTGTGCCGCCTCGCTTAAATTGTAACCATCAATTACGTGCAAGTTAAATATTAAACGTTGCGATGGAACCATTTGCTGTAATGATTTTATCAATACTTCGTTGTTAGCAGTGTTAGAATCAATATATCTGTTATCTTCAAATAAATCGTAATTTTTTGTATCGTTGGTGTTTGTGGCATAAACGGTACTACTTACATAATACTCGCTTCTCATAGCTTTTACAAAATCAACACACTCTACAATGAATTGTTTGTCAAAAAATTCTGTTACGTTTAATTGTAATGTATTTCGGTGTTTATGTATTTTATGCAAGCAGTTATTAAATGCTACATTCATCATTTCATTAGCCTGCAATTGGTTTTTAGAATATCTGCTGCAAATTCCGGCTAATTTTGGATACAAAACCTCAAAAACTTGCTTTTGCACAACTTTATCATCTTTTAAAAGTGCGGATAATGTATCTGCCGAAAACATAGTATGAGGGATTTTTTATTTTTTACGTAAAATTATATTAAAAGTTGCGTTTTTACACAAAATTAATGTACTAAAAATAAATCAACTGCAAAAATATTTCCTTTATAATTGCACTTCATACCTTATATCTTAACATTAATTTTATTTTATTTGTGTTAATCATCATATTCATCTTAATATTTTATTTCAATCTCGCAACAATATTTTTAAGTTTTTTTGGGTAATTTATTACACTACTGTATATCAACTTAGTTAAAGGTTATCAACAGTTTATAGTTAATTTATTAGTGTTTAAAACTTCAACCAAGTGTTAATTCATTTGTTATCAATACGGGCGCTTTTTTACATTTATTTGTAGTCCATACATTTTTAAAAAAACTTAATCAACTTATATAATTCAATTTAATTATGACAGAACCAATTTTAGTCGAGAATAAAGATAGATTCGTCTTATTTCCTATCAAGTACAAAGATATATGGGAATATTATAAAAAATCGGAAGCCAGTTTTTGGACTGCCGAAGAAATAGATTTAGCGTCAGACTTAACCGATTGGAACAATAAATTAAATGATAATGAAAAACACTTTATAAAACATGTGCTTGCATTTTTTGCTGCCAGCGATGGAATTGTAAATGAAAACTTAGCTATTAACTTTTTAAACGAAGTACAATACCCCGAGGCACGTTGCTTTTACGGTTTTCAAATTATGATGGAGAACATCCATTCAGAAACTTATTCTTTGTTGATAGACACCTACATTAAAGACCCTATTGAAAAAGATAAATTATTACACGCAGTTGATACCGTGCCTTGCGTGGGCGAAAAAGCCGATTGGGCCATCCGTTGGATAAACAATGGCAGTTTTGCCGAGCGTTTAATAGCCTTTGCGGCCGTTGAAGGTATTTTCTTTTCGGGTTCATTTTGTTCTATTTTTTGGTTAAAAAAACGCGGTTTAATGCCGGGTTTAACCTTTAGTAACGAACTTATTAGCCGCGATGAGGGTCTTCATTGCGATTTTGCATGTATGCTGTATGTTCATCATGTTAAAAATCAATTACCTAAAGATCAAGTAACCCGAATTATTATGGATGCCGTTGGTATTGAGAAAAAATTTGTGGTAGATGCCATTCCGGTAAAATTAATTGGAATGAACAGCGATTTAATGTGCCAATACATAGAATTTTGTGCCGATCGGCTTTTAGTTGCCTTGGGCTGTAGCAAATATTTTAACGCCTCAAATCCGTTTGATTTTATGGAAATGATTTCGTTACAAGGCAAAACCAATTTCTTCGAAAAACGTGTTGCCGAATATCAAAAAGCGGGCGTTATGAATAAAAACGAAGAAAATAACGTGTTTGATTTAGATACTGATTTTTAAACATTTAACGTTTAATTAATAACAAATTCCTTTAGTTTTTGTAAATTTAGTATAACAAGATTTTTATCTTGTGTAGGAATTTTAACCTCTAAACGTAAATAAAATCTAAATATTTAATTAACCAACATTTTGTTAATAGATTATAAAATAAAAAATATTAAAGACTAAAAGTGATAGTAACTTGTAAGTCCGTAACAGAACAAAAATTATATACAAAAACTTAAAAAACTAAACCCCTATGTTTGTAATTAAAAGAGATGGCACTCGCGAGTCGGTTAAATTCGACAAAATTACCGCACGCACACAAAAATTAAGTTATGGTTTAGATCCATCGCACGTTGACCCTATTCTTGTAGCCAAAAAAGTAATTGATGGTGTTTACGATGGCGTAACTACCAGCGAGTTGGATAATTTAGCCGCAGAAACCGCTGCGGGATTAACCTCTCGTCACCCGGATTATGCACAGTTAGCATCGCGTATTGCAGTAAGTAACTTGCACAAAAACACTATTAAAAGTTTTTCCAAAACTATTGACGCTTTGTTTAAATACATCGACCCAAAAAATGGCATGCCGGCCGCTTTAATTGCAGACGATGTTCACCAAATAATAATGGAACACGCGCATACCTTAGATTCATCTATTATATACGACCGCGATTTTGGTTACGATTATTTTGGCTTTAAAACCCTAGAGCGCTCATACCTTTTAAAAATGAATGGCAGAGTGGCCGAACGCCCGCAGCACATGATTATGCGTGTAGCAGTTGGCATTCATAAAAATGATATTGAAAGTGCAATACAAACTTATAATTTAATGAGCGAGCGTTGGTTTACTCACGCTACGCCTACCCTTTTTAACGCAGGCACACCTAAGCCACAAATGAGCAGTTGCTTTTTATTACAAATGAAAGACGATAGTATTGACGGTATTTACGATACTTTAAAACAATGCGCTAAAATATCGCAAAGCGCAGGTGGCATTGGCATTAACATTCATAACATACGCGCTACAGGATCTTATATAAAAGGTACTAACGGTACTAGCAATGGTATTATTCCAATGCTTAAGGTGTATAACGAAACAGCCCGTTATGTAGACCAGGGTGGAGGTAAACGCAAAGGTTCCATTGCCGTGTATTTAGAGCCTTGGCATGCCGACATTTATGAGTTTTTAGACATCCGTAAAAACCATGGTAAAGAAGAAATGCGCGCACGCGATTTATTTACTGCATTATGGATACCGGATTTATTTATGAAACGTGTAGAAGCCGAAGGCAACTGGAGTTTAATGTGTCCTAACGAAAGCCCGGGCTTAAGCGATTGCCACAGTGCAGAGTTTGAAGCATTATACACTAAATACGAAGCCGAAGGTAAATTTCGTAAACAAATTAAAGCGCGCGAATTATGGGCAACCATTATCGAATCGCAAATTGAAACCGGTAACCCTTACATGTTGTTCAAAGATGCCGCCAACTCAAAATCTAATCAACAAAATTTAGGCACCATTAAATCGAGTAACTTATGTACCGAAATTATTGAATACACCAGTAAAGACGAAGTTGCAGTTTGTAATTTGGCATCATTGGCATTACCACGTTTTGTAGACGAAAAAACAGGAACGTTTGACCACAACCGTTTATTTGAAATTACTTACGTAGCTACTAAAAACTTAAATAAAATTATTGATCGTAACTATTACCCTATTCCTGAGGCACGCAACAGTAATATGCGCCACCGCCCAATTGGTTTAGGCGTGCAAGGTTTGGCCGACGCCTTTATTTTAATGCGTTACCCTTTTGAAAGCCAAGAAGCAAAACGTTTAAATTCCGAAATTTTTGAAACCATTTATTTTGCCGCATTAACAGCAAGTAAAGATTTGGCAAAAATAGAAGGCGCTTACGAAACGTACCCAGGCTCACCAATAAGCAAAGGTATTTTTCAACAGGATATGTGGAATGTAACCCCTAGCAGCCGTTGGGAATGGGATATTTTAAAAGAAGAAGTTATGAAGTACGGTGTGCGCAACAGTTTATTATTAGCACCAATGCCAACTGCAAGTACTTCGCAAATATTAGGTAATAACGAATGTTTTGAACCTTACACCAGCAATATTTACACGCGCCGTGTGTTAAGCGGCGAGTTTGTGGTAGTAAACAAACATTTATTACGCGACTTAGTAAAATTAGGCATTTGGAACGACGGCTTAAAAAACAAAATTATTGCCGCTAACGGTTCGGTACAAGGCATTGCCGAAATACCTGCCAACATAAAAGAATTATACAAAACCGTTTGGGAAATTAAACAACGTACCATTATTGATATGGCTGCCGACCGTGGCGCGTTTATTGATCAAAGTCAATCCCTTAACTTATTTATACAAGATGCTAATTTTGCAAAAATGAGCAGCGCCCATTTCTACAGTTGGAAAAAAGGTTTAAAAACCGGCATGTATTACTTACGCACCAAAGCGGCTGCCGATGCTATTAAATTTACAGTTGACCAAGATGCATTGGCACAACCTGCTATTTTAGGCAACGAAGATGCTTTGTTAGTAGAACGCGGACAAGCACACATTTTAACCTTTGAAGAACAACAAGCGCAATTAAGTTGCTCGTTAGATAATCAAGAGGATTGCGAAGCTTGCGGTAGCTAAGTCATGCTGAGCGGAGTCGAAGCATATCACTTCGAGTAAATTCGACGCAAGGAGAATTGTATCGAGAAGTGCTCACAGAAAACGACGTTACCCTGAACTAGTTTCAGAGACTCAGTACTCAAATTAGAACTGAGATTGAAAAAAATTATCTACCATTGCCAAAAAAACCGGGAAAGTAAAATCGGTAAAATTTGAGGTACTTTCTGAGGAATTTGAAGTTAAAATAAAAATTAATAGGGGCCATTGAACCTTTTTAACATATTCAAACCTATTGTATGTTAACAAATTAGCATTATTTAAACTTTTTGTTAAATTATTGGGGAAATTTTTTCCCTTTAAATTAATTTTTGTATTTTTATTTTTTATTAAAATTTTACACATGAAAAAACTATTTACAATTTTTTGTTTTGCGTTAACTTTAGTTTGTTATTCGCAAGCGCCAGTAATTGAAGGCATTTATTTTCCTGTAAGAAATACAGCTATTAAACAAGTATGGGATACTACCGGCTTCATGATGGTTCCAACAATTGGAATAAATCAGGTTTGGGATTATCGTTTTTCAAACGGCCAGTTTTTAGGTGCCCCCGATACGGTTTTATCTAAATTTATAGATCCGGTTCCAACTCCTTACGACCAATTCTTTCCCCAAGCAAATCAAGCGACTTTTATCAGAACTCCGTTTCGCTCAATTTCCGACTCTCTTTACTACTATTTTAAAGTAACTCAACAAGGAACTTACGTTCAGGGCGGTCGCAGTATTAAGAAAATGTTTGATTCTACCATGATACACACTAAGCCTGAATTTTATTTGCCGTCTAGTTTTTCTTATTTGCAAACGTTTTCAGACACAGCCTATTATACTTCGTATGCCAAACGCTATAAAATTGCTTCAACCGAATATTTGGTAAAGTTAAAAAGCAGAAAAATAAAAACGGTAACTTATGTTGGTTATGGTTCATTAAAATTACCAAATAATACGTACAATAACGTGGCATTAGTTAAAGAAACATACGCTTTATTAGATAGTATATTTGTTGATTTTGCATCAACTGGCAATTATACCTATTTTATGCCGAGTACAAGTTCTGGTAATAATTATTCATTTTACAGAAACAACACGTTTGGTTCGGCTTATTTAGGTTTTCTTTCAGCCAATCCAGGCAACACCAATGTTGAGTACGGTTGGTATACCTTACCTGTTAATATTGGTTCCATTTCTGGTAAAGTATTTACAAATACTTTGGAAACTACTCCTGTTACTAGTGGCGAAATGTATTTGTACCGTGAAAACTCTAATTTTTCTAAAAACGATATTTTAGCAAAAACTAATCTAGATGCTATGGGCAACTATAAATTTGATAGCATACCTTATGGCGAATACCGAATAGCTGTTAGACCAAATTACACTCTTTATCCAAACTCTAAAATAACATATTATGGCGATACTACAAATTGGATTGATGCCACATCTATAATTACAACCACTACAACCTCACTAAATAATAAAATACATTTGTTATATAGCCCTATACCTGTTGGTGTAAATACCATTAGTGGGCAAATTGGTTTAGATTTAAGTATTTTTAGAACTTCGGCGGTTATGGCTATTAAGCCAATTGGAGGAGTTGGAATTGTTATTAAAAAAAATCCAGGTAGCAGTGCCGAAAGGGTTTTGGTAACTGATACAGCCGGTAAATTTAATATTGGCAACCTAAATAATGGTGCTTATAAAATGTTTGTAGATATACCGGGTTTACACATGGCGGGTACTTATAATTTTACAGTTACTAATGGTACTGTTGTTAATGGTTTAGATTTTACAGCAGGTACCGATTCTATTCATCCAAATTCATCTGCTATTATTGGAATTAAAGAAAATAAAAAAGCTACAACACAATATATGAATGCTTATCCAAACCCATACAGCACCTTTGCTACTATTGTAGTAAATAATCCGGAAACATCAACTGTTGTATTGGAAGTATACAATACACTAGGCCAAAAAGTTCAAATATTAGATAATTCTCAAAAACAAGCAGGTATATACAAATACACTTTTAGCGCTAAAAGTTTAAACCTAAGTAGCGGAATGTATTTTGTTAAATTAACTACTGGTAATAAAACCAATGTGCTTAAACTTATTGAAAATTAAACAATTAATTAGTAATTTTAAACCTAAAAAAATAAAAAAATGAAAAAAATCTACACTCTATTTTTAGCTTTAACCGCAATGTCGTTTTTTGCACAAACACCACCGGTTATTGAAAGTACCTATTTTCCCGTTAGAAACACTTCTATACAACAAATATGGGATACAGTACCCGGCGATATGGCTGTGCCTTCTATTGGGCCTAACCAAATTTGGGATTACACATTTGCAAACAATCAATTTAATTTTAGGTGCGATACCATTCCGTTTAAAATACTAGATCCTTCTTCAACACCTTATTCCGCGTATTTTCCTCAAGCTAATCAAGCAGTATTTTTAAGAACACCGTTTAATTTGGTATCCGATTCTTTGTACAATTATTTCAAAGTAACACAAACAGGCTTTTACAGTATTGGAGGATTTAATATAAAGAAAAAATTTGATTCAACAATTGTTAATTACGATTATGAATATTACGCTCCTTCTAATGTAACTTATAACGCTACGTTTACAGATACGTGCAGATACATAGCCTATGCAAATAAATACCCATATTTTAGCAGTACATATAAAGTAAAATTAAAAGGTACAAAGTTTAAAACTATGGCTTATGTGGGATACGGAACATTAAAACTGCCAAATGGCATCTACACCGATGTGGCATTAATTAAAGAAACTCAAAGTATTATCGATAGTATTTATGTTGACTTAGCAGGAAATGGAACTTATTCTTCCGGACCATTTATATCATCAAGCTCAGGTAAAGTATACCAGTTTTTAAGAAACAATACTTTTGGTTCGGCTTACCTGGCTTATTTAGCAGCAAACCCTGCTAACACACAAGTAGCTTATGGTTGGTATACCTTACCCGTAGATTTTGGCTCCATATCGGGTAGAGTATTTACAAATACAGCCGAAATAGCACCAGTTACAAATGGCAAAGCCTATTTATATCGCGAAAATTCAAACTTTGCTAAAAACGATATTTTAGCAAAAGCAAATTTAGATGCAATGGGTAATTATAAATTTGATAGTATCCCTTATGGCGAGTATCGTATTGCTATTCGCCCAGACACCGCTTTGTATGCAAACTCATTAATTACTTACCACGGTGATACTACTGATTGGATTAATGCTACTTCAATAATTACAACAACTACCACTTCTCCTAACCATAAAATACACTTGCGTTATTCGCCAGCACCGGTTGGTGCAAACGCCATTAGTGGGCAAATTGGTTTAGATTTAAGTATTTTTAGAACTTCGGCGGTTATGGCTGTTAAGCCAATTGGAGGAGTTGGAATTGTTATTAAAAAAAATCCGGGTAGTAGTGCCGAAAGGGTTTTGGTAACTGATACAGCCGGTAAATTTAATATGGGTAATTTAAATAACGGAGCCTATAAAATGTTTGTAGATATACCAGGTTTACACATGGCGGGCACTTATAATTTTACAGTTACTAATGGTACTGTTGTTAATGGTTTAGATTTTACGGCAGGTACCGATTCGATTCACCCTAAATCATCTGCTATTATTAGCATTAAAGAAAACAAAAAATCTATAACACAATTAATGAGTGCTTATCCAAACCCATACAGCGACTTTGCTACTATAATTGTAAATAATCCTGAAACATCAACTGTTATACTAGAGGTATATAATACACTTGGCGAAAAAGTTCAAATATTAGATAATTCTCAAAAACAAGCAGGTACTTACAAATACACTTTTAGCGCTAAAAATTTAAACCTAAGTAGCGGAATGTATTTTGTTAAATTAACTACTGGTAATAAAACCAATGTCGTTAAACTTATTGAAAATTAAAAAACCATATATTTAAAGTATAATATGTCCAACTAAAAATTAGTTGGACATTTTTTTGTAAAAAAATCAAATTCTTATATCTATTTTAGTTGTCTTATCTTTAATTGTGCATAAACGATTATACGTTATATTTTTAAGTTTATGGTTTGTTTGTTTTGTAATAAAAACACAAGCTCAAACGTATCCATTTACTAATTTAACTCTTGAAAACGGATTATCACAGGGGCAAATTTTATCAGTGTTTCAAGATGATGAAGGTGTAATGTGGTTCGGTACTAATGGAGGAGGAATTACAAAGTTTGACGGATTAAATTTTGAGTACATAACTAATAAAGAAGGTTTGGCGGGTAATGTTGTGTTTTGTATTGCTAAGAACACTAATGGTCAAATTTATGTGGGTACCGACAATGGGCTGTCTATTTATAATCCCCAAAATAAATTATCAAAAAAATTTACAAACTATACAACAAAAAATGGTTTAAGTGATAATAGGATCTTTTGCATATTATTTAATGAAGATAATAGTGTTTTTTTGGGGACTTCTAAAGGTATATCTATTTTAAATAATACAACTTGCAGTATCAAAAAAATTAATGAAAAATTAGATAGTTCCTCTATTTTTCATTTATTAAAAGATAGTAAAAATAATTTATGGTGCAGTACGTTAGGAAATGGTATTTTTAAAGTAAACGATTATAAAACTGTAAATTATACAACAAAAGATGGACTAACAAATTCAATGGTTTTTGGTGTTACGGAATATAGTAAAGATACTTTTTGGTTTTTAACCGGTGAGGGTTTATGTGAATTTAAAAATGAAAAAATTAAACAAATTAACCCTGGAGATATTGATAATAGTGCAACTTATTATAGTTATTGCAAAGACAGTGAAAATAATTTATGGTTAGCAACAAGCCTTGGCATTATTAAAATTTCAAAAAACAATAATTATTTAGTGTTTAAAAAACAAAATGGCTTAGTGGATAATAGTATTTGGAAAATAATGCAGGATAAAGAATCTAATTTATGGTTTGCTTCTGATCAAAATGGGATATCTAAACTTATAAGTGAACGCTTTTTTAACATTACTACAAAGGATGGTATATTATTAAATGCGATAAATAGCGTTTACCAAAATAAACAAAGTGAATATTGGATTGGTTCAAAAAACGGTCTAAGCAGAGTTAAAAATGGAGAAACAATTAATTATAATAATACTGATTTAGCGCATGGTAGTTCACTTATTAATACAATTATCGAAGATAGAAACGGGAATTACTTAATTGGTACTGGAAATGGATTGGTAATATATGATGGGAAAAAGTTTAATAGAATATTAAATAATGATAAAGAAAGTCAATTAAATGCAATATATGACATTTACTGCGATGATATTGGCACAATTTGGTTAGGTACTCAAATAGGTATTGCGCAAATTAATAATGGTTATATAAAAGCCTACACTAAATCATTTGTAACTAATACTTTTGTTTATAAAATTTTTCAAGATACAAAAGGGGTTTTTTGGTTTGGTGCTGAAGATGGGTTGTATAAATTTGATGGAAGTACTGTAAAACATTTTACAGAAAAAGATGACTTCACTCAAAAACGAGTTTGTAGTATAATAGCTGATAAAAAAAATAATTTATGGTTTGCAACTAGTAATGGTTTATACAAATACGATGGGGCAAAATTTAATATTATCACTGATAAAGATGGCTTAGCTTCAAACGATGTTTTATCAGTTGTTATTGATAAAAAAGGTGTAGTATGGGCAGGTTTTTCAACCGGCATCGATAAAATTACCGAACAAAATGGCACTTATAAAATTAAACATTATGGCATTGAAGATGGGTTTATGGGACAAGAGTGTAGCCAAAATGCCATGATAATTAATAACGAAGGCAATCTAGTTGTAGGTACATCAAAAGGATTAATGTTTTATCAAGATCAATTTGATAGAGAAAATTTATTAGAACCCATTACAAAATTAAAAAGCATTGATTTGTTTTTTCAAAAAACCGAGTGGGTAGATTATTCGGACTCTGTAAGCATTAACAACATTCCATATAACTTAAAATTACCTTATGATAAAAACTACCTAACCTTTAATTTTATAGGCGTTAGTTTAACTACACCCGATAAAGTTAGCTATAAATATATGCTTAAAGGTATTGATAAAGGCTGGCGATTTTCTACAAAAACCGAGGCTACATACTCTAACATTTCGCCTGGAAATTATGAGTTTATACTTTATGCTAACAATGGCGAAAATGTTTGGAACAAAGAACCACTTGTTTTTAAATTTAAAATTGCGCCTCCTTTTTGGCGCACTTGGTGGTTTTATAGTATTGTTTTAATAATAATTTTAAGTGGTATTTATTCTTATTTTAAAATAAGAACAGCTAATAAAAAAATTGTAAAACAAAACTTAATTATTGAGGAAAAAAATGGAGCATTGCAGTATGCCAATAAAGAAATTGCTGAAAAAAACCAAAACATTACCGATAGTATTAATTATGCCAAACGTATTCAGCAAAGTTTTTTAACCTCAGATAAAATATTAAAACAAACTTTAAACGATTATTTTATTTTATTTAAACCTCGCGACATCGTAAGCGGCGATTTTTATTTAGCCTTTAATTTACCCGACAGAACAATTGTTGCTTGTTCAGATTGCACAGGACATGGTATTCCAGGAGCATTTATGAGTTTAATTGGCATTAGTTTATTAAACGAAATAATATTCTCAAAAGGAATATTAGATACAGCAAAGATTTTAGAAGAATTACGTAACACAATTATTAAAGGTCTTAATCCCGAAAAAAATGAAGCTGGAGGAAAAGATGGTATGGATATTTCGTTAATTTCTATTTTTAAACAAACCGATAATGAATCCATAAAAATTAATTTCTCGGGTGCAAATAATTCTATGTATCTTATTTCTAATAAAACCAATATGCAGGAGTTTAAAGGCGACAAGCAACCTGTTGGTTATTATTCAAACATGAAACCATTTACGCAACAAGAAATTAATGCCAAAAAGGGAGACACTATTTATTTATTTACCGATGGCTTTGCTGACCAATTTGGTGGGAAAAGCGGTAAAAAATTTATGAGTAAACAATTAAAAGAATTATTATTGCAAATAAGCAGTGAGCCTTTGCAACAGCAAGCGACAACTATATTTCAACAATTTACTAATTGGCAGGGTAAGTTAGAGCAGGTAGATGATGTTACTGTAATTGGTATTAAATTGTTATGAAATAGCCACTAACAAAAAATTTGTTGCAAACAATTGCGAAGCATTCAACTAAACCGAAATAAAAATTAATAAATATTGAGTTAAACACCAATGAAGATGGCAGAGCTAATTGCCAGTGGCAATTTGAGCCAGCTAGTGCGGAAAGAATGACAAATAAAAACAATAAATATCTACATATGAAAATTAAATGTTACATATTTATTTTACTTCTTAGCCTTACAAATAATATCTATTCGCAAAACAAATCAATTGATTCATTAAAAAATTTAATAAAAATTTCTAAAGATGATACCAACTTAGTAAAATTAACAACATCGCTTATTTTAGAATATATCAAAAGTAAACCTGAAAATTATTCTTCTTTTGCGCTAACTAATTATAATAAAGCAATTGCGCTTTCAAAAAAAATAAATTATTTTAACGGACTTGCTTCCGCAAATTTAGCGATTCATGGTTTATACACGGCAATAAACAAACCCGATTCGGCACTTGTTTATTTATTTAAAGCTATAAAGTACTTTGAACAAACAAACGACCAATTTAAATTGGCAATGGTTTACAGTAGTATTTCGCGCATTTATTTTTACACAAATAATTTAATAGAATCTAATAAACACATTACAATCGCAATTTCATACCTCGAAAAAACAAACAACAAAGAAAAATTAGCGCAATTGTATATGTCAAAAGCTGTTGTTGTTCAAAATATAAAAGACTCTTCGGCGGTAGCCAATATCTTTTTTCAAAAATCTATTGCTTGTTACGAAGCAATAAAAAGTAATAATTTGGGGATTTTATATTGTAATTATGCCGAGTATTTAGCAACAAACTTATACAATCCTTTTGAAGCAATAAATTATTTTAAACACGCAAGCTACTTTGCAATAAATAATAACGATAGTAATTTAATAAATTATTCAAATTATGGCTTAGCCAAACTATATATTTTACAAAAAAAATACAACGAAGCAACTGTATTACTCGAAAAATCTAGTAAATATTATGAGTTCAAACACGAAACACAAGTTTTTCCGCAGGTTTTAGAATCCTTAGCTGATAGCTATTATGCTGAGGGTAATTTTAAAAATTGTGTTTTAATAATGAAAAAATCAAAAGCATTTAGCGATAGTTTATCCAAATTGGCAAACACAAAAAACATAAGAGAATTAGAAACAAAATATAATGTAGAAAAAAAAGATAAAGAATTATTATCATTAAGAGAAAAAGCAATTGTTGAAGAACTTGAAAAAGAAAAACAAGAAATCAAAAACCTATTACTATTAATTGGAATTAGCATTTTATTTGTTTTAGGGGGATTTATTTTGTATGCGTACTTTAATAAACAAAAAGCAAATAAGTTATTAGACCACGAAAAAAAATTGGTTATTGAACAGAAAAATGTAGTTGAATTAAAAAATAAAGAAATTCTCGATTCTATTCGGTATGCTAAACGTATTCAAACAAGTTTGTTGCCTACAGAGAAATATATTGAGAGAAAATTAAATAAAAAAACTATTTAATACTGCTCTTTTTCACTCGGAAAACTTTTGCTTTTTACATCAGTTATATATTGCTTAAAGGCATTGCCCATACTATCATAAAGGTTTAAATAACGGCGTAAAAAACGCGGGCTAAATTCATGTGTCATTCCTAACATATCATGTGTTACCAACACTTGCCCATCTACGCCACCACCGGCACCAATGCCAATTACAGGTATGGTAATACTTTGCGCTACTTTTGTTGCCAACGTTGCCGGAATTTTTTCTAACACCAAAGCAAAACAACCGTATTCTTCTAACAATTTTGCATCTTGTAATAATCGATCGGCCTCATCTTCTTCCCTTGCTCTTACATTATACGTTCCAAATTTATAAATGCTTTGTGGCGTTAAACCCAAATGCCCCATAACGGGTATTCCTGCTGTTAAAATACGTTCAATCGAATCTTTTATTTCACGTCCGCCTTCTAATTTTACACTATGCGCGCCGCTTTCTTTCATAATACGTATGGCAGATATTAAAGCTTCTTTTGAATTTGCTTGATACGACCCAAATGGTAAATCAACTACAACCAATGCACGTTCAACAGCTCTGATAACACTGCCGGCATGATAAATCATTTGATCTAACGTAATAGGTAAAGTTGTTTCGTGCCCTGCCATTACATTACTGGCACTATCGCCTACTAAAATTACATCAATGCCCGAATTATCAATAATCTTAGCCATTGTGTAGTCGTAAGCCGTTAGCATTGAGATTTTTTCGCCGCGCCCTTTCATTTCTTGTAATGAATGAGTAGTTATTTTTTTAAACTCTTTATGTACCGACATAGTTTATGTTGTTGAAACACAAATGTAAGAAATAAGCTTGATTATTTTTTAGACAAATAACAATTAAGCTTGTCACTTCGAGTAAGTTTGAGGAACGAAAACTGTATCGAGAAGTGTTATAAATCTGTTCTCGATACGCTCCTATCGTAGCTACTCGAACTGACTGCATACTGCTACTTCAACCGATTTATAAACTCATCAATTTTACTTTTAGTTTTATCGCTGTAATTTATTGGTGACGAACACACATTTTTAGAACAAACAAACAAACTAGGAGCGCCTAAATCAGGGTAATGCCCGGGTGCCTCTACCTTAATTAATTTTTGCGGATGATAATACGCTTGCACTTGTTTTATTAATTTTTTAGTCTCCGCAGAATTAGCATCAGTTGTAACTACCGTAAATACCAGATGATGTTTTATGGCTTTGGCAACTGCTAAATTGTAATCGGCAATTAAGCGTTCTTCGTTTTTTAAAATTTTATCTACACCAACTGCTTTTAATGTACCGTTAGCAATTTTATAAAGACTTTCATCATCTGTTAAATCTCCTAACTCAATTAAAAATCGTGCAAATAGCGCATTTTCGTTTAACACTTTTGTGGCAGCACGTTTACCGCCTAAAGTAACCGGCATTAAATTGGTTGAAAAAAACCCTCCATTTTCTTTATCGTGTAATTTTGCAATAACAACATCTTTTAAAATACGACATTGTTGTAACCAAAATGTATCGTTTGTAAATTGATATAATTGCAGCATTGCCAAACCCGAATGCGATTGCGGTTTTAAATACATAATATTTTTTTGTGCCGAATCGGCTGGTAATTCACGCATACGAGCAACGCTGTTTTTATTTTCGATAACGGTTTTAAACCAACCTTCTTGTAAATGCGCTTTTGCCATTGTTTTTTTTGCAACGCTAACTGCGATATTTAAATTGCTTGAATCACCTGTAGCTTCGTACAATTTTAAAAATACTTTTACAATTCTAAAATTAATATCGGTATACAAGGTTTTATCAATGGGTGGCTCGCCGTATTTTTTGCGTTGTTCAGCCGGTAATAAAAAATATTTTTCTGGTGTTATTTTTAAAGCCGATTTATCAAGCGTTAAATATTCTTCCTGACTGTTATAAAACAAACTGTCTTGTTTGCTCAACATACTATTTAATAAATATTTTTTTAATAATAATGCTTCTTTTAACCATTTAGCATTGCCTGTAGCCATGTATGCCTGAGCATAATTATTCATAACGCCCCCTTGGTACTCACTACGTTTTTCGGGTTGTGCGCCTTTCCAATTACTGCCACCACAACCAAAATAAACACCTCCACATTGCCGGTCGCTTACCTCGGCATATTTTGTAAGAGATAAAAGCGCTTTATTAATTTCTGTTTTTTTAGGCGATGTTTTTGATAACCAAAAGCTATATTCAACCGGTTGATACAAAGGGATTTTTAAAACATAGCCCCAACCCGCGTTTAACGAATCGTAATAATAATTTAATTGTTCATACGCTTTTTTATCCAACTCCGGTAGGCTAGATTTATCAGGTGTTTCACTCGAAAAAAAATCGTTGTCCTGAATCTCAGTTTTACCTGCCTTATAATTCGCTAAAAATTCTTTTAAAATAGGTAGAAACGCCTCTGGCTGTCTGTTGCCTTGCAATGCTTTTAATTGATTGCCATTGCTGTCTAAAAAAATTAAAGCAGGCCATCCCCATTCTAAAAAACGAGCGCCTACATCCGGTTGGGCTTCGGCATCTGCTTTTATCGAAATAAAATTTTTATTTATAAAATTTATAACCGTTGTATCGGTATATGTTTTTTCTTCCATTAAATTACATGCTGTGCACCACTCGGTACCTACGTCTAAAAAAATAGGCTTATTTAATTGTTTGGCTTTTTTAAAAGGCGTTTCGCCCCAAGCGTACCAATTAATTTTTTGGTTTTGAGAAAATGCAAATGTTGAAACTGAAAACAATATATAAACTAATAAATGCTTCATAAGTAAGATTTAATACATATACGAGAAAAAGAGTGAAACCTTACAAAAATAATTTAATCCACAAAAAAGTAACACTTTACTATGTTATTAAATCTTAACCTATATTTACCTTTTATTTACAAAAAATGAGCAACTCAAAAACCATTAAAAGCGCCTTAATTTCGGTGTATTATAAAGATAATTTAGAACCAATTATTAAAAAATTACACGCGTTAAATGTAAAACTATACAGCACCGGCGGTACGTTAGCGTTTATCGAAAAATTAAATGTTCCGGTTACATCTGTAGATTCAGTTACTTCTTATCCGGAAATTTTTGGTGGACGTGTAAAAACATTGCATCCTGCCATTTTTGGAGGAATTTTAAATCGCAGAGAAAACGAAAGTGATAAAAAAGAAAAAACACAACACAACATCCCGGATATTGATTTGGTGATTGTAGATTTATATCCTTTTGAAGAAACCGTTGTTGCTAAAGCAAGCGAAGAAGATACGATTGAAAAAATTGACATTGGAGGTATTTCGTTAATTAGAGCCGCTGCTAAAAATTTTAACGATGTGGTTATTGTTTCTTCACGAAACGATTATAACGAATTACTGAATTTATTAGAAACTAAAAATGGAAACAGCGATTTAAACGACCGTAAACATTTTGCCGCCAAAGCCTTTGCTACCAGCAGTCATTACGATGCCGCTATTTTTAATTATTTTAATACTACTGAAGCTATTCCTCAATTTAAACACAGCATACAGCAAAGCCAGGTATTGCGTTATGGCGAAAATCCTCATCAAAAAGGTATTTTTTATGGTGACTTGGATAAACTGTTTACTAAGTTAAATGGCAAAGAATTATCCTATAATAATTTATTGGATGTGGATGCAGCGGTTAATTTAATGTCAGATTTTACCGAACCTACCTTTGCTATTCTAAAACACAATAACGCTTGCGGGGTTGCAACAAGAGATACCATTCATCAAGCGTATGTAGATGCATTAGCAGGCGACCCTGTTAGTGCTTTTGGCGGAATTTTAATTGGTAATAAAACCATTGATTTAGCAACAGCAACCGAAATAAATAAATTATTTTGCGAAGTGGTAATTGCACCCGCCTACAACGACGATGCCTTGCAGCTTTTAAAATCAAAAGCTAACAGAATTATTTTAATTCAAAATAAAGTGGAGTTTAGTGCTACTTCATTTAGAACTTTATTAAACGGCGTTATTGAACAAGACAAAGATTTAAAAACAGAAGTAGAAACAAATTTAAAACCCGTAACTACCAAGTTGCCAACCGTTAGTGAAATAAAAGATTTATTATTTGCCAATAAACTGGTAAAACATACAAAAAGTAATACCATCGTTTTTGCAAAAAACGGACAGCTATTAGCCAGCGGTACCGGGCAAACCAGCCGTGTAGATGCTTTAAAACAAGCCATTGTAAAAGCACAAAATTTTGGTTTTGATTTACACGGCGCTGTAATGGCAAGCGACGCTTTTTTTCCTTTTCCCGATTGTGTGGAGATTGCCCACAAAGCAGGCATAACAGCGGTTATACAACCCGGAGGCAGTATTAAAGACCAAGAAAGCATTGATTATTGCAACGCTAACGGTTTAAGCATGGTAACTACAGGAGTAAGGCATTTTAAGCATTAGGTAACGGACCGCGGGCTTGCCTAGTTTTTTGCTTGTCCAATTTACACATTTGAGCGTTAACCCGCAAAAAATTAGGCAAGACCGCTGTTAGTGGTATGGTGGTGGCACTCAGATACGTCACGTTGAAGTGTCTGCTGTTATTTTGTTTATTGTTTTTTTAAAACTAATAGTCGAAGTGTCGGCTTACTTTTTGTCTCAAATGATGTTGGATAATTGTTGTCAGTATTTTCCTCTAGGTCGTAACATATTGTCAACTGTTGAGTTTCTAATTTATAAATTCCTTTAGCGTGTTTTCCGACCAAAGCGCCTTCTTTTTCGTAGATGTCCATTTTATTATTACCATACTTTACAATTCCTTTACCAATGCCGCTTGGGTCAACTCGAACGTAAGTAGTATCGGTAAAAGTAAGTTTTGCGTTTTCTAAAGCTGCTGCGGGCAATTCTTGTCCACCAACTTCTCCTTTTATTGCTGTCCAAACTCCGTTGAGGGATGGAGAGGTCGAAGTTTTTTTTGTCGTTGTACAGCTAAGTATCAGGCTAATAAAAGCCAAGATTAATGTATATTTCATATGTCTATTTATTTGTCGCTATTAATATTTTATCTGAACGGATGTCGTCCCACCACTTACCACTAAAGGATTGCAGCTAAATTTTAGTTTGGGCTTTGAAACTCTTTCTACCGAAACATTACTGACAAAGCTAAATGTTTACCGGACATTTGCAAAGCGAAAATTAACTAATTGTCTACCGCTTTTGCAAATGCCGAAGCCGCATGCCCAAATTAAATTTAGGTGCGGTTATAGGTTGGTTGCACTTCAACGTTGCACTTCGCTTAAGTGTCTGCATACATAGGAGTGAGTTGTATTGTAGTACCTTTTTGTGTTTTATAGTAATGTTTTCTTGTCTGCTGTGGAGTTAGAACAAATAACGTGTCATTGGAAACTTTAAATTTAAATGTGTTTTCTTTTGAATATACAGCGTCAGCAATACCATAGTCAAACAAATGCGTAGTGTCTTTGTCGACAACTGTTTTAAATTCTACTCTATAGCCATCTAGGTCAATTTGATAAACAGAGTAAATAAACTCTTGGTTGTCTATGTGAGTAATGCTTTCTGTCGTGATAAAGTCATTCCTGTCAAAGATAGAGCAGTTGTCAAACGCCAATGTAAATGTTAATAATATTAAGGATTTTATTTTCATAATGGTTGTCCCGCAACTTACCTATAACTCGTTTATTATATTATTTATCACTCTTATCCCCCAACTTAGGGAGTATATGCGTAGTTACAAAGATAATTAATCTTTCTACAAACTTTTCAAAAAAATAAAAACCGCATCGTAATAGCTTTTTGCAACGTTGTAAATGCGTTCGTTGGTTTTAATGTTGTTTACTGTTTTATCTAATTTCATTAATGCTTCACATTCTTTTATGTTATCCTGATACAAGGCTTCACCATAAACTAAGGGAGAATTTATAACGCGGCATAAAATTAAATTACGGGCAAAAACACCTTTACTTTGGGTAAGTAAACAATTGTCTTTTAAATAATCGGCATCAAACTGCCCGGCAATTTCAACATTTAAATTTTTATTAAAATTTAATACTGTTTGTGCTGCCAGTTTTTCACTTTGGTTTAATTGTTTGGTTAATAATAATCGTAAAAAATGAATTTTTGTTTCGGGTTTATCAAAATTGCTTTCGGTAAATGCGCCGCCAATAAAAGTCATGGTAAAGTTTTTATTAGTTGGTTTTATCCAAGGTGCATTTTTTTCATCCACGTTATAATGTATAATTATGGTAGCATGCGGATTAAATTGGTTAATTAGTTTTGCACGGTTAGTTAAATCAAAATCTCTAAAAAATTCCCAAAACAGTTTGTAATTGTTTAGTTTTACCAATTTATTATAACGGTCTACTGGTAGTAGGGCGTTATTCTTTAAGCTATCTAACATACGCTCTTTATGGAGTTTAAGCCAGGTTGTATACGTGCAGTTAAAAGAAGTTAAATTATTTTGGTTGCGGGTTAAAAATACAGTTGCGCCTTGTTCTTCAAGCATAGCTTTTACCAATTGCGCGGTATTAAAAGTCAATACACTTTCAAACAACTTAATAGTGTCCAACGGATTTTTTATACTGTCTTTTACAAAGTATAAATATTTTTGTTCGATTTGAGCATCAGTTAAATTGGTGGAGTAATGCCCGGGGTCTATTGCAACTCTATAACCTTGTAAAGGTTTCAATTTTTTTTGTTTTGGGAGTTTTTTAGTATCGTCAATATAAATGTATAAGCTGTCGCGTTGGCGGCGGGTATATTTTTTTGCGCCTTTTAATTTTAATAATTGTTCCTGCTGTTTTAGCGGATTGTTTTCAAAAAACTCGGCAAGCATTTCCAGTTCGTGACTATAAACAGCAAATTCCTTTTTACCTTTTGAATCATTAATATAAATGGCATCATTTTCAAACGTTACTAAATTATTTAAAGAACCTTTAAAATTTAAGTACGTATCAAAACGTTGTTTACACTGCTTTATTGTTTGGGCAACTGAAATTTGGAGGAAGAAACAAAATATAAAAATTAATAATGCGTTCTTAAAATATGTTTCGGTCCTATTTTTTTTTAAATTCTCCCTACGCGCTCTCAAAAAGAAGGGTAAATATGGCAGACCAAAATATATTTTAAATAGAAATAAACGCACATTTAAAGCTAATTTATTTAATTTTAAAAAATACGTATATTAGTAATTGGTTATTAAAGTAACAATGTTAAAAGAAGAACAAATAGATCGCATTTTAAAAAAGGAACTCAAATTTCACACGTCCCGCAGTGGCGGAAAGGGTGGGCAAAACGTAAATAAGGTAGAAACTAAAGTTGAATTGGAGTATGATGTAAAAAAAAGTAAAGCCTTGTTAACAGAACAAAAAGACGTGATTTTAGAAAAGTATCCGAATTTAATTGAGGAAACAAAAATCAAATTAGTTGGTAACAAACATCGTACGCAATTACAAAATAAAGAAGAAGCGCAAAAAAAGTTAATTACACTTTTAAATAAATTGTTAAAGCCAAAAGTAAAACGTTTACCCACAAAGCCCAGTAAAACAAGTAAATTAAAAATTGCCGAAACAAAAAAACGTACCAGCCAAATTAAATTATTACGTAAAAAATTATTTTAATTCTGTTATTTAATTCTTTAATATTCACTATTTTTTTACCAATTGTATTTATTATTTATTGGTTAGTTCCTATTAAATTTCGCAACTATTTTTTATTAGCGGCTTCCTATTATTTTTATTATAGCTATAACCCCTGGTTTTTATTACTGCTTATTGGCACATCGGGTTTTGATTATTGGTGCGCAAGGCGAATTCAAAGTTCAACCAACCAACAACAAAAAAACTTATTTGTAATACTTAGTGTAGTTTCAAACATTGGCGTATTGTTTGCATTTAAGTATTTTGTATTTTTTTATAATTCGAGTGTTGAACTCTTGCAACTGAATTCAAAAATTTTAAATCAAATTATAATTCCCGCCGGCCTTTCGTTTTACACCTTCCAATCTATAAGTTACACTATTGATGTTTACCGGAGCAAATATAAAGCCAACGATACTTTGTTTGATTTTTTGCTGTATGTTTCGTTTTTTCCGCACATGGTAGCGGGACCAATTGTGAGGTATAACAGTTTAATGCCCCAACTAAAAATTGTTACTTATTTTAAAAACATTAATTGGCAAAGCTTTGCAATGCTTGTAATTTGGGGGTATTTTAAAAAACTGGTAATTGCCGATAATTTAAATTTAATTGTAACGCCTGTTTTTAATAACGTAACAGCTTTTAATGGCTTTGAATTATTATTTTCCGGATTTTTATTTGTAATACAAGTGTATTGTGATTTTAGCGGTTACAGCGATATTGCAACAGGTGTGGCAAAACTGTTTAACATTAACTTAAGTTTAAATTGGCGCCGTCCCCTGCTTTCAAAATCTTTGCACGAATTTTGGCAACGCAATCATATTAGTATTACTACCTGGTTTAAAGATTATTTATACATTGGTTTAGGTGGAAGCCGGGTATCTTACAAACGCTGGCTGCTTAATATTTTTTTAGTGTTTTTAATCAGCGGTTTTTGGCACGGGGCTAACGCTACTTTTATTATTTGGGGGGCAATGCACGGTAGCACGTATATTATAGAAATTTTAGTAAAAAAAAGATTTCCGAATGTAAAACTGCCAAAAAGTTTGGGTTGGCTGTATTTAATGGGTTTTCATACCTTGTCGTTAATAGCGTTTCGGGCACTAACAGTTACCGACTTGCGGTGTATTTACAGTTCTATTTTTAATTTTAAAAGTCATTATTTTTCTATTTCAAACATGTTGGGGTATCAGGATAAATTCTTTTTTATAATACTTTTATTCTCCATTTTTATTTTAGTACTAAAAGAATTAAATGAAGAATACGCAATAGTAAACCGTTATAAAAAAACATATTCCGTTCTAAAACCCATGCTATACGTGGTTTTTGTTATCCTTATTTTTATTTTAGGAAATTTTAACGCTAATACATTTATTTATTTTCAATTTTGATTAAGAAAATAATTACATACTTTTTAATAATAACCGGCTGTTTGTATGGCTTACGCTACTTGCATTATAACGGTTTACTAATGCGAACAAAAGGCTATTATGCAAAATACAAAACTGCTTTTTTTGAAAAAAATAATTTTAATGTTTTGTTTTTAGGTTCGTCGCGGGTAGAAATGCATTACAATACCAAACAATTTGATAGCTTAACAGGCGAAAGTAGTTTTAATTTGAGTCTGGCCGGAGCCACTCCTCAAATAGCTTTTGCAGTCCTAAAATCATATTTATTAAACAGTAAAGCGCCGCAATTTTTGTTTTACGAGATTGATTATCATTTTTTAAAATACCAAGCTACCGAAATAAAAGAATTTAATAATTATTTTCCGTTTTTAAATAATACTGTTTTACGAAATGAGTTTAGTAAAGTAGATGAGCGGATGAATTATTTTTATTATAATCCATATTATTCTTTCCCCTACACGGGTTTAAAAAATATAAGTACCGGTTTGCACGGTTGGTTAAATATTCCAAATAAAACCGATTCGCTTTACTACAAAGGTTTTTTAAAAGAAGTGCTTCGTCCGCAATTAAATTATAATCCAATTAAACCTTACTATTCGTTTTTTAATGTGAACGACAGAAATTATTTAGACTCTATTATTCTTCTTTGCAAAAAAAATAACACAAAAATTACTTTAATTAGTTCACCCATTTTTGCGGGTGGAAGAGTGGATATAATTAATAAAATGCAAATAATTCGGCACTTAAATTACATAGCAAAAAGCAATAACATCCAATTTTACAACTATTCATCACTACCCTTTTGCAATAATCGTAACCTATTTATCGACCATTATCACATGAATTACCAAGGGGCATTAAAATTTACACCTTATTTATCCAGGTTGTTCAACAATAAAATAAAGTAATTTGCGTTAAAATAGTTGAAAATAAGCCAATTTTTTTTGTAAATTTAATACTTTATTATGCGCCATTACTTTTTAATTATTTTACTTTTTACTACTATTTTTGCAAGTGCACAATTTCGCAAGTATAGTAACGAATTTTTAAACATAGGCGTAGGTGCTCGTGCCTTGGGTATGAGTAACGCTAATATAGCAACTGTTGAAGGCGTAAATTCTGGATATTGGAACCCGGCAGGTTTATTAAAACAAAAAAGCGATTTGGAAGTAAGTTTAATGCATGCCGAATATTTTGCAGGAATTGCTAAATATGATTATGTAGGCATTAGTAAACGTATTGATAGCAATAGCGTTGCCGGGATTTCATTATTACGCTTTGGCGTAGATAATATTCCAAATACTTTAGATTTGGTAGATGCCAATGGCAATGTAGATTACAGCCGTATAAGCACGTTTAACGCTGTTGATTTTGCCGCTATTTTAAGTTATTCGCGAAAAATTCCTAAATTAAAAGGTATGGACATTGGCGGAAACTTTAAAATTATCCGCCGTAAATTAGGCGACTTTGGCGGTGCTTGGGGCTTTGGTTTAGATGCAGGCGTAATGTATAATTATAAAGATTGGAAGTTTGCGGCAATGGGGCGTGATATAACCGGCACTTTTAACGCGTGGAGTTATAACATGAGCGATAAAGATATAGCTACCTTTCAGCAAACGGGTAACGAAATTCCATCATCGTCAATTGAGGTAACTGCTCCAAAATTAATTTTGGGCGCGGCACGTACTTTTTTATTTTGGAAAGAACGAATTTCTGTTTTAGGCGAAGTTAACTTTATAAATACCTTTGATGGTAAGCGCAACACCGTTATTAAAACAAATTTATGGAGTTTAGAGCCCGCCTTTGGTGTAGAGGTTGGATATAAAGGTTTTGTGTATTTACGTGGAGGTATTGGCAATATTCAAAAACAATTAAACGATAAAGCAACAGAATATATTACTACCATGCAACCTAATTTTGGTGTTGGTATTAAATATAAAATTTTTAGTTTAGACTACGCACTTACAGATATTGGAGACCGCTCTATAGCTTTGTATTCAAATATTTTTTCACTTAAAATAGATTTTAATAAAAGTATGATCAAGTGAGAAAACTACTTTACATAATTTTATTTTTTACATTTGCTACTTTAACAAAAGCACAATATGGCAATGAGTGGATTAGCCATACACAACAGTATTATAAGTTTCCAATTACTAAAGAAGGCATTTACCGCTTAGATTCTGCTACTCTTGCTCAGCGTTTTAATTTAAGTAGTATTAATCCTAAAAATTTTCAATTATTTTTTGGTGGAAAAGAACAATTTTTATACATAAAAGGCGAGGCTGATACTAAAATAAATATTGGCGATTATTTAGAGTTTTATTTAAACCCAAAAAAAGTAAATATTGACTCGATAATCTATTCGCAAATTAATTATTTGCCAAACCCTTACAAACCCATATTTAACGATACTGTATTTGCTTTTTTAACTGTAAATTCAATCACATCAAATAAACGCTACACGTTAGAAACAGATACAACATGGGCCAGCTACTCTCCAAGTAATTATTTTTATTCCGAAAAAATATTTTCAGTGCCTAGCTCCTACAATACAGTTTATGAATTTTACAACAACCAGGTTGGCGACCCGCGCTATACTCAAGCCGAAGGTTGGGGAAGTGTTTTTGCAAAAGCAGGTGTAATAAATGCGGGTTTTGGAAATTTAAATTCTTACACTACCACTTCTTTACCCTGCTATTTAAGTTTAAATTTTTCGGGAATAAGTTTAGAGAATAGTAGTTTTTACGACCATCAAATAACTACAAACTACACTAATATTACTGGCAGTACTATACAATTATACGATACGGTTTTTAGAGGGTTTACGCCAGTTAGACAAACCTTTACTCTAAATTCGCAAAATATTGGCAATGCTTCCAACATAAGTATTACCTCTGTTGCAAGCCCTTCGTTTAGTGCTTTTAATAATAGCACATTGTTGCATTACATAAACTTTTTTTATCCTCAAACCTTAAACCTAAACGCACAGGCATTTCAAAAATTGTATATTGATGATAACACCACTACATCAAAAGGTTATTTTAATTTTAACAACGTAGGCGTTGGCAGTTCAACTAATACCATATTATACGATTTAACAAATGGCAAACGCATTACTAACGTTGTGCAAGGCACTAACATTAAAGCAATTATTCCAAATTCGGGTAGTCGTAAATTATGTGTTTTAGCTTCAGAATCTCAAACAATGGCAATAACAACTTTAAGCATAGCCAATCAAACTAATTTATATACTAATTTTAAAAACTCGTCTGCAACAAAACCTTATGTAATTATTTACCACAATGTAACACAAAGTGGTGCTATGCAATACAAAGCTTACCGCGAAAGTTTTAATGGCGGTAGTTACAATGTAATAGCCGCAAATATTGATGAATTGTATGAACAGTTTGCTTACGGAATAAATAAACATCCCGCTGCCATAAAAAACTTTTTACGATATTTAAAAGATAGTTTACCAACAGTTCCTCAGTATGTATTTTTAATTGGTAAGGGCATTAAAAACGAAGATTTATCTTCTGCTTATCAATTTCAAAATTTAATTCCAACCATGGGTATTCCAAGCTCCGATAACTTATTAAGTTCGGCTTTATCGCTTACCAACACAAATTATTATAGTCCGGAAATACCTATAGGACGATTAGCTGCATTAACAAATACCGAAGTAACCAATTATTTAGAAAAAGTACAGGCGCACGCCAGTGCCCCACCGGCTTCATGGAAAAAACGTGTGTTACATTTTGTTGGTGGCGACACGCAAGTTTTATCCAACCAATTAGGAGCATATATGAGTAACTATGCCAAAATAGCTGCAGATACGTTGTTTGGTGCCGATACACTTACTTTTAAAAAAAACACATCGGCGCCTATTCAAATTACTGTTAGCGATAGTGTAAAAAATGCCATAAAAAATGGGGCTGCCCTCATCAATTTTTTTGGTCATGGTTCCGATCAAGGATTTGACCAAGCCATTGATGACCCACAAGATTTTGATAATAAAGACAAATATCCACTAGTAATTGCAAATTCTTGTTACTCAGGCAACATTCATATTTTTGGCAGACGCTCGGTTAGCGAAAATTATGTTTTTGCCAAAGAAAGAGGTAGCATAGGTTTTATAGCGGCTACATCTTACGGCTTTCCTTTTGCTTTAAATTATTACACCACTTTTTTTTATCAGGCTTTTGCAAAAACAAAATATAACCAAGGTGTTGGCGATATGGTAAAAGAAGCTACTATCAATAGCGCATACTATAACGATCCATTTATCCGCTTTACCTGTTTAGATATGACTCTGCATGGCGATCCGGCCATTAAAATTACAAATGGTGCATTACCTGATTATGCAATAAAAAACAGCGACGTGTATTTTAATACCAAAAAATATAGTGATTCTATTGGTATAAAAATAAATATTTCTAATTTAGGCAGGGCTTTAAGAGATTCGTTTTTTGTGCGAATAGAGCGTTACTTTCCTAACGGCGATTCAGCAATAATTTATAAACGTTTTAATGCCCCTTATTTTAAAGATAGTTTGAAATTTTTTACCTATTTAGATTTTAACCGCGGTGTAGGTTTAAATAAGTTTAAAGTTATAGTGGATAATTTTAATGAGATTACCGAGAGTACAAAAACAAATAACAGCACCAACGGCACAGTTGACCTTTTTATTAGTGGAGGCGATATTGTTCCTGTGTATCCCTATAAATATGCCATTGTTCCCAAAACCACAACCATTACTTTAAAAGCCAGTACCAGCGATCCTTTTGCCCAATCTACTACCTATCGTTTTCAATTAGATACCTGTGATAAATTCACCTCTCCTGTTCAAACAAAAGTTGTAACAAGCACGGGTGGTGTGTTGGAATGGATAGTTAATTTACCATACATAGATAGCACAGTATATTTTTGGCGAGTTAGCCGCGATAGCATAAATCCTACAACGCCTTTTGTGTGGCGCGAAAGTTCGTTTCAAACCATTGGTACAAAACGTGGTTGGGGACAGGCACATTTTAATCAATTTAAAAATGATGGCTTTCAATTTGTTAGTTATAAAAAACAGCTACGTAAATTTTTATTTGAAAACACAAAACACAGTATAGCTTGTCGCAATGGAATTTATCCATACTTAGAAGGAATAAGCATTAATTTTTTCTATAATAATTTAACCTTATCCAGTTGGGGTTGCGCTCCGGATGGATGGAACATTGCGGTGTTTGATTCTATAAGTGGTAAGCCAAATGATGTAGTGAGTATAAATTGGCCGGCTGCCGGCCCAGGCCCATATTATAATTGTGTGTGTGTTGATAATCAAGTATTAAATGTTTATTCGTTTGGAGCCAGCAATTATTGTGGTTTTAGTGATTGGCAAACTTCAATGGAGGTTTTTTTAAATTCAATACCTAAAAATAATTATGTATTGGCATATACTATGCAAAATGCACAAAAAGCAAGTTACAGCAGAACCCTTTATCAGGCTTTTGAATCTATTGGGGCTAATACTATAAAAACAACTAGCGATACGGTACCTTATATTTTATTTGGAAAAAAAGGCATGAGTGCCGGCGAAGGACATGAAGTATTTGGAACATTAAAATCGTCTATTATTACATTAAACGATAGCATAACTACACGTTGGAATAACGGTTACATTGCTTCTGAAATTATTGGTCCCTCGTATAAGTGGAACAGTTTACATTGGCGTGTGCAAAGTGTTGACGCTGGTTTGGGAGATACCACCATTTTAAAATTAGTTGGTGTTAAATCAAACGGACAAATAGATACTATACAAACTTTTATTCAGGATAGTAGCGATGTTTTAGCCTTACATAATTATGTAAACGCAACTACATATCCTTATTTAAAACTAATTGCTTTTATGAGAGATAGAATAAATACTACTTCTCCACAATTAAAACGCTGGCAGGTGTTGTATGACGAAGCACCCGAGTGCGCGATAAATCCGCTTAAAGGATTTGAAAGCATTAACGATACTTTACAAGAGGGCGATGTTGTTACATTTAAATTTCCAATAGAAAATATTGGCATTAAAAATTTTGAAGATAGCTTGGTAATAACCTATTGGATTGAAGACAATGCACGTAATAAAACATTATTACCTCAAAAATTAAAACCAAAATTATTTGCGCCCGGGCAAGTAATTATTGATACTGTTAAAATAAACAGCTATCAATATACCGGCAATAATATTTTATGGATTTATGTAAATCCATTAAGTAACAGCAAATACCAAAAAGAACAACAACAGTTTAATAACATTGGCAGGTTTCCGTTTAAGGTTAATAAAGATATTACCAATCCTTTACTCGATGTAACGTTTGACGGTGTTCGCATTTTAAACAGGGATATAGTATCGGCAAAGCCTACCATATTAATTACTTTAAAAGACGAAAATCAATTTTTAGCTTTAAATGATACAAGTGCCTTTAATGTATTTATTCAAGCGCCCAACCAAAGTACTCAACAACGTATTTACTTTGCAAACAGTTTACAATTTACCCCTGCCAACTTACCAAAAAATAGTTGTAACATTACCTACAACCCAACTTTGTATGTGGATGGAAAATACACTTTATTAGTTAAAGCAAAAGACAGAAGTAGAAATAACAGTGGCTCACAAGATTACCGCATACAATTTGAAGTAAACAATAAGCCCACAATTACAAGTGTTTTAAATTATCCTAACCCCTTTAGCACAAGTACCCGTTTTGTATTTACACTTACCGGTAGCGAAATACCCGAAGTATTTACTATACAGATAATAACTATTACCGGAAAAATAGTACGCGAAATAACTCGTTCCGAATTAGGTAATTTACACATTGGTCGTAATATTAGCGATTACGCCTGGGATGGTAAAGATAACTACGGCGATAAATTAGCCAATGGCGTTTACTTATATAAAATTGTTACCAAACTAAACGGTTCCGATATAGAAAAATCAGGCACCGCAGCCGATAAATATTTTGTAAAAGATTTTGGGAAAATGGTGTTGATGAGGTAAGAAATTGCTTACGCTACTTTACTATCGTATAAATGTTTTTGAAACTCAATAAAAAGCCTTTTTATTTAAGGTTCGCCGCTCAAGTTATCGGAAGCATCAGAAATTACCTCGTATTTAAATTCTAATAATTTAGGTAATTTTTCCTGATCCAATTCTTCAACTCCTGATTCGATGTATTTCCTTAATCCCAGATTACGCAATAGAGAATTCGAAAGGATAATCAAATTCCTTTGAATAGTTCCATAAGCCGCTAAACCATTGCCTTCGTTTTTTACTTAAA
>JAYVGH010000079.1:0-7395 GCA_043772435.1 Bacteroidota bacterium | reverse complement strand
AAAATGGCATTTCTAATAAAAATTTATTTCCATTCACAGGTGAAAATGCCCCAAACAAATACATTGATTTGAACACTTGTTGAAATGGGCATATTGGCTTAACACCAACAGCGGCAAGAGCTTTACCGTTTTTGGTAAAAAGGCCAAACCTACTTTCATCTTGAAAATAAAGGTTTATACTTTTAAATTTTTCTTTGGCTTTAACTGCAATTTCTGAGCAGAGACAACTAAAGTTTTTTTAAAAACGTCAACGGAATTTTCATCCTTTTTAACATGGCTTTTTCTCGCTACTTTAATTTTTGTTCCAAAATGGCGGATAGCATATTTTACAATAGTACTATATTCCACTTCCAAATTCAACGTTTCGCTAACCCACTGTCGTAACTCTTCGTAGCCACGTATACCGTTTCTAGGGTTTTTTAGCTTTTTCTCAATGGCTCTATGTGAAAGGGGATCTATCACTGACTTTTTAAACCCTTTTCTGCCGTGGACTAGAAAAGTGCGAATTCCGCTTTTCAAATAAATATTACGCCATTTAGTAATGCTATTGTGGTTAATTCCTGTTTTATCCGAAACGGCTCTTTTTGATATACCCGTTTCTTCATTCTTTTTAAACTCTATTAAAATCTGCAGACGCTTAGCTATTAAATGTCCTGATTTCCTTTGAAGACCCTTTAACTCTAAAAGGCTCTCCTTAATTACAATTGATTTTGTAATGACATATCGATTTATTATATAGTCCAAAAGTAATAAAAAAAACTTAAACCACTAAATTAGACTAGATGTTATTTTTAATTAGTATTAGAACTTAACCGTATATATTAGAATTTAAATATAATTTACAGCAAAAAAAAAGCATCTTATTTAGATAAGATGCTTTTTTATAAAATTGAATTGCTTGTTAAAACACTATTATTTTATCAAACTCACATGTCCAACATATTCGTGCTCTTTGTTTTTAATATCCTTAATTAAAACTTTATATTGATATACATCCATTTTAGTGTCTGTAGCATTACCTTTAATTGTACCGTTCCATCCCTTTTCAATGTCTTCTGTATAACACACCATTTCGCCCCAACGATCAAAAATATACATTTTAAATGTTTTTACTCCAATTCCTTTACCGGTAAAGAAATCATTTACACCGTCACCGTTTGGTGTAAATGCGTTAGGAATGTAAAATGTAAAATTAGGTCCAATTTCTATAACTCTTGAAATTGTGTCTTTACAACCATATTGATTTCTAACGGCTAAAAACACATTATAGTTTTCTGTAATGTCAGTACTGTAATAATGCGAAGGATTTCTGTTTACGCTATCTACAGCAGGACCATCGCCATATCCCCATTGAAAGTTACTATATCCTTGAGAAGTATTTGTAAAATTAATTTGTGGCGTTAAAATTGTACCATCATTTCCATCCCATACAAAATCAGCTTTTGGATTTGGATAAACACTTATAAAGTTCTTTTTTGTTAATGAATCTACACAACCACTATCACTTCTTAAAATTAAACGTAAGGTATAATTTTGTATTGTAAAATTAGAAGTATTGGTAAAACAAACAGTAGTTAAATTATTAGGAGTGGTCTGTACGATACTCTGACCATTTCCAAAAGTCCATTCCCAACTACTATTTTTTGCAGGCCCGGTAAGAGTTGCAGCGCTATCTAAAATAATTGTACATAAATCGGCACAACCTGCGCGTTTAGGTGTATAAAAATTTGGTTTAGGTATGTAGTTAATATACACAGTTCCAGGCATAATATTTTTACAACCTTTATCGGTAGTTAATAACATATTTACGGTTTGTGTACCTGCAACAACAAATGTTGTTGTTACTTGTGTACCAATTGCTTCAGCATTGCCTGTATTATTATTAAAATCCCATTCGTAAGTTACAATTGTTCCGCTTATTGGTTCTTGAAATGATTGCAAAGTAGTTTGTTTTGTTAAACACGTTTTAGAGTACGAGAAATGTGCATAAGGGCGTTCCCAAACATCTACTGTATTGGTAGTTACATTTCTACAACCCGCATTAGAGGTAACAGTTAAAGTAAGCACATAATTTCCAGCGGCATTAAAACTGTGTGTAGAAGGTGATGTAAGGTTAACTAAATTAGTGTTACCATCTCCATAAGCCCAAGCGTAATTAGTTACAGTACCAATTGCAATATTGCTATTTGCACCACTCATAATAATTGGCTGAGTATCTAAACATTGGTTTGCGGTAGTTATAGCTGCAACCGGTATTGGGTGTACCCACACGTTTTTAGTTACTTTATTAAAACAACTAAGTGTAGTTGTGTTTGGCGTAGTTACAACAGTATAAGTTACTGAATTATTGCCAAAGTTTGGAAACACAGTTTGAGTAACTAAAGATGTGTTTGTTACATCTACAATTCCATCAGCATTAAAGTCCCATTTAAATAAAGTCATTGGGTTACCATTTGAATTACTAATATCCGTTAATGTTGTTTGACTACCTAAACATACCGAATCTGCAATAAAATTAGGTGTTGGCAAGCTATAAACAGTTAATATTTTAGTTAAAGAATCTTTACAGCCATCCATAGTAGTAGCAAATAATGTGGCACTATAAGTAATATTAGCTGTAGCATTTGCAGGATTTGTATAAGTATTTATAGGATTTTGTAAAGTAGATGAACCTGCTGTAGCACCAAAATTCCAACTCCAACTCGCCACAGCGCTTGTATTAGCATTTACAGTAGTACTTGTTGAATTTGTAAAAGCAGTTGGTGTATTAAAACACACATCAACTGGTCCAAATTCTATTACAGATCTACCAAAAGCTGTAACTGATTTTACGGCGGTATTTGTACAACCTTTGGCTGTTGTAACAGTTAAGGTTACCAAATAAGAACCGGATGGAGTATAACTTACAGAAGTAGAAGGCGTAACATTTACTAAACTAGTGGTACTATTACCATAGTTCCAAGCATAGTTAGTAAAGGTGGTAAAGGCAACAGTAGATGTTGATCCGCTTAAGCCAATTGCCGCACCAACACATCGATTAGTGTTTGTAATAATGGCTAATGGTGTTGAATGTACCCAGATATTTTTTGTAAAAGATGTTTTACATTGTGTAACACCGGCGTCAGGACTTGTAATTACAGTATAAGTTACGCCGTTATTGCCTTGAAGAGGAAAGATGTTAGTTACTGTGCCGCTATTAGTAGCACTACAACTCCAATTAAATCCAAAGTAAGGGTTACCGTTGTTACTGCCAACATTTGTAAGGGTTGTAGGATTACCAAAGCAAACCGAATCAGCCACAAAGGTAGATGTTGGTAAACTATATACAGTAACTATTTTTGTTAATGAATCTTTACACCCATTTGCGGTAGTTGCAAACAAAGTAGCACTGTAAGTGATATTAGCTGTAGCATTTGCAGGATTTGTGTAGGTAGTTATTGGATTTGTTGCAGTTGATGAACCTGCTGTGGCGCCGAAATTCCAACTCCAGCTTGTAACAGCGGCAGTATTAGCGTTTATTAAAATTGATGTTGAATTAGTAAACGCAGTAGGCGTGTTGTAACAAACGGCAGTTGGTCCAAAATCTATCACAGCTCTGCCAAAAGCAGTTACAGTTTTAACAGCAATACTCGAACAACCCTGGTTTGAACCTACAGTTAAAGTAACAGAATATACGCCAGATGGTGTATATAAAATAGATGTAGATGGGGTTCCATTTACCAAACTACTTGTGCCATTACCATATCCCCAAGCATAATTTGTTATTGTGCCAATTGCAATAGTAGAAGTTATACCACTTAAGCCTATTGGAAAACCAACACAGGCATTTGTATTTGTTATAATTGCTTGCGGACCAGCTTTTACCCATACATTTTTAGTTAATACCGATTTACATTGTAAAGTAGTAGAAGCAGGTGTTGTAGTAACAGTGTAGGTTACGCTATTATTACCAGGGGTAGGAAATGTATTGGTAACAGTACCACTATTAGAAGCAGTAAAACTCCAATTAAAATTAGTGTATGGGTTACCATTATTATTACCTACATTCATAAGTGTTGTAGGGTTGGTTATACAAACCGAATCGGCAACAAAAGTGGCTGTTGGTAAACTGTAAACATTAACCGGGTTAGTAACAGTACTTGTACACCCGTTTGCAGTAGTTACCAATAAACTTACGTTATACACTGTGTTGGCTGTTGCATTTGCAGGATTAGTGTATGTATTTACAGGATTTGTTCCTGATGATGTTCCCGCTGTTGCTCCAAAGTTCCAATTGTAACTTGCTATAGCACCAGTATTTGGATTGGGCGTAGTTGATAAACTAGTAAAATTAGTAGCACTGTTAAAACAAACTGAAGTTGCTGTAAAGTTAGATACCGGATTACCAAATACACTTACAGTTCTTGTTAAAGCACTCGTACAACCGTTGTTTGAGGTTGCTATTAAATTAACAGTGTAAATACCACTAGTGGCATAATTTAAAACCGGATTTGTAGCAGTAGACGTATTTGGTAACGAACCCGTCATTGTCCAAGCATAATTATTAGTACCACTAGCAATGTTTGAAGTATTATTAATATTAATTGGAATACCTTGACAAGCGTTTGGCATAGTAAATGCCGGTATTGGCATTGGGTTAATAATTACAACTTGTGTAACTGTAGATGGGCAAGGCGAACCGTTTGTAACTGTAAGCTGAACATTATAAGTACCAGGAGCTGAATATAAATTGGTAGGATTTTGTAATGTAGAAGTTGTTCCATTGCCAAAATTCCAGGCGTAACCAGTACCACCCGCAGTAGTGTTAGTAAAATTTACATTTGTTCCTAAACAAACACCAGCCGCAGGAGCAGAAGAGTTATAACTTGCTAAAGGACCAGCTGCAACAGTAATAGTGTTACTTGTAGTACCACAACCGGTAGCATATGAAATAACACTTGTACCTACACCAGTTGCAGTAAACGGGCCAATAGGACCTGTGCCACTTGCTGGTATACCGGTAGCTGAATTACTATTAGTCCAATTTACACCTGCAGCTACACCTACGTTTGGAGTAGTGCCACCTTGGCATACATTAGTAATTGTGCCGGTACCAATACCTAATGGCACTGTAAAATTAACAGTTAATGGATACATCCCACAACCATCGGATGTAAATGAATTACTACCACTTAAAATTGTAAACGAACAAGGTACACCGGGTGTAATACCAAAATAATCATAAATTACCCAATCGTTATAGGTATTTGCATTACCTGCGCAACCAGCAACAGATGTTATAGGAGTTGAACAACCTGGCAATGCACCAAAAGGTACGTTAATAATACCAAAAGCTGGAGGATTGGTTTGTGTTGATGATGAACCATTTACCGTTAACTGAATGGTCATGGAAGTACTATTTGGGTTTTGAGTACCGTGCCAATGCTCCACAAAAATACGGAGGTTACCGTTACAATCAACACAATAGGCAATTTGTACCGAGTGCGCATTTAGTTTGGTTGCAAAACCAACAAAAAACAAGCATAAGATGATTAGAGATTTTAGAGTTTTCATTGTTTGGAGTTTTTAATAAAAATTAGCTTGAATTATGTATGTTAAATTTGTTGAATGTTAATTATAATATTGATTTAAATTGGATGTATGTAATTGTCTTTGCAAAAGTAATAATTTTAGTAAAAATCTAAATCTGTTTAAAGTTATTTAATTGTGATTAAAAAAAACATTTAGTAACTTACTTTTTTTTATTCAACTTTATTTTTTTTAGTTAATTATGTGTAATTTTATAATGCAATGTAGGTATTAAAAATTGCAAAAACATATTCTTTTACTAACCCAAAAGGGGGTTTAAATAACTATAAAACCGTTTAGACGAATTTTTCATCAAAAATAAATAGTTTTAGGTACAATTTTGGAATTTTTTGACGCAAATGTTTTTAAAAAAAAATTAGTTAAACATTTATTATAAAGTTAAGTTTTAGAGGAAAAAATTGGGTAAAAAAATACACAATGCATCAAAAAATAATAATTGAAGTATTAAAACATTATACACGTAAAAGTTTTGTTTATCCTGAAGTGATAATAGGTTTATAAAAAAACACATTAAAAGGTAGTTCGACCCCAACGGGGTCGTATATTGTCTTTACTAACCGATTTTTATAAACGTGTGATGTTTTCAGCATCATTGCTCAATTATAAATCTAACTTATATAATGTCAATTATTAATCTTAACTAGTTTTTTATAAACTTCTGCGAAAAAATAGTTTGCTTTTCAAGCCCAATTAATATTATATATAAACCATTTGATAAAGAATTAACGTCTATTTGAGTTGAATATTTTTGTTGTTTCACTATTTTTCCAACCGAATTAATTATTGTAATAATTAACGCATCACTTTGTTTTATGTCGCTATTATTGTGTAATGTGTTATATGTTGGGTTGGGATATAAAAGAAATCTTAGGTCTTTCAACTTTAATTCACTTAAATCGGTACAAGGGCTAACTGAAATATAAACTGAATCGGCCTTTTTACAATTATTTGCACCGGTAACAGTTAAAACATAGTAACCCTGAGTTGCCGATGTAACATTAGAAATAGTTTGGCTGGAACTGCTTGCCATAAAATTATTAGGACCATACCAACTGTAGCTTATTCCTCCACTTCCGGCCAAATTTATATTAGCACCTGCACACACATTTGTGTTGGTAGTTATTGAAACTACCGGAAGCGCACTTACTATAATAGTGGTACTGGCAGAATTAGAACAACCATTGCTGTTGGTTGCAGTTAAGTAATAATTTCCGGCATTTAAGGTTGTTGAATTAATTATAATAGGGTTTTGAATATTACTTGTAAAGCCCGAAACGCCCGACCAAGTATAAGTAGTTAAGGTTGGACTTAAAAATTTAAGTGTATCGCCTATACATACTGCGCTATTACTTGTTATAGAAACCGTGGGAGAAGGAATAACCGAAACACTAATGGAAGCAGCCGAATTACAACCGTTAGCTAAATTAATAATTAACGAATAGTTGCCGGCTTGGCTAGTTGTAGCATTAGTTATAATATTGTTTTGAGATGAAGAAAAATAACTCATCGGACCAAACCACGTGTAGCTGGCACCGGAAAAGGTATTTGCTCCGAGATTAATATTACTTCCACTACAAACTGGCGAGTTTACCGTAGGAATTACAGTGGGATTTATACAGTTTTTAAAAACAGAAATCAGCACATCAACTCCGCCGGCACTAATAGTTTGAGAATAGGAACCTGCTGGGATTAATGTAGGCAAAAAACTAGATTGAGTATAACCGCATATTAATACCTTACTTACATCACATGCAATCCCATCAATATAATCGTTAGAAACATCGCCAAAATAGGTAGCCAATTTAC